>CAIOXF010000001.1 GCA_903862155.1 uncultured cyanobacterium
CGGCCCCAAGACGGGCCAGGGCCCGGGAGGCAGGGTGCCGTTGGCCGTTGGGGCTGTGCACGGAAGAGGCTCTGATCGCAGCCAAACTCTAGGGGTGGCGTTCGGGGGCCCCCCCCGCCGTTCCAAGGGCCGACGTGGCGTTGGCTTCCGCCTCGGCCATAGCCACGGCCAGCAGATGGCTGAAAGCCACAGCCGCATCCCGGCCCTGGCCCTCGATCTGCAGTGGCGCGCCAAAACAGAGGGCCGCGGTATCGCGGGGTCGCGGATACACGTGGCCATAGGCAATGCCGACCGGCACCACCGGCACGCTCACCCCCTGGCTGGCTGCCAGCAGCGCCAGTCGCGCCAGCCCCTGATGCAGACGGATTGGCCCTCCATCACGGCGGATCCGTCCCTCCGGAAACACCACCAGCTGCTGGCCGCCACCCAGCAGATCCACGGCGTAGCGCAGGCTTGCCAAGGACGGGCGGTTCTGGTTCACCGGGAAGCAGCCCAGCCGGTGCAGGAACCAGCCCTGGATCCCCTTCATCTCATCGAGGGTCACCATGAAGCGGCAATCGCGCCCCGTCACCCGGCGCCCCGCGGCGTGGGGCAGCAGCAGTGCATCCCAGCGGGCCTTGTGGGTGGGCGCCAGCAATACAGGGCCCTGATGGGGCAGGTGATGGCGACCGATCACGGCCACCGAGCGGAACCAGGCGCGCAGCGCGATGTCTTGGGTGACCACCATCGCCACGGGCGAGAGCCAGGGGCTGATGCCGTTGCACACGCTGAGCTCCCGCTCACGGCGTTGGTGCACGAGATCGGTCGGCTCGGATCCCGGTGCCGCCGCCCCCTTGGACCGGGCCACCACCTGGGCCTCCACCGCCACGCGATCCTTCGAAAATCCGACCGTAGACACGGGCCCGCGACCTCGCAGCGGCGGGCGGGCAGTTGGCCCGGCGGCCCTCCATAGGATCGGCCCAGCAGCCGCTCCCCATGGCCAGCCTCGGCGTCAACATCGACCACATCGCCAACGTGCGCCAGGCCCGCCGCACCGTGGAACCCGACCCGGTGAGCTACGCCCTGTTGGCCGAACTGGGCGGCGCCGACGGCATCACCGTGCACCTGCGCGAAGACCGTCGCCACATCCAAGACCGCGACGTGGAGCTGCTGCGCCACACCGTGCGCAGCCGCCTCAACCTGGAGATGGCGGCCACGGCCGAAATGGAGGCCATCGCCCTGCGGATCAAGCCCGACATGGTGACCCTCGTGCCAGAAAAGCGCGAGGAGGTGACCACCGAAGGCGGTTTGAATGTGGCCGGCCAGCTGGAGAGCCTCAAGGGTCTGGTGGGCCGCCTGCAGGATGGCGGCATCGGCGTGAGCCTGTTTGTGGATGCCGATGCGCCCCAGCTCGAAGCCTGCGCCGCCAGCGGAGCCCGCTGGGTGGAACTGCACACCGGCACCTATGCCGAAGCCTCCTGGGAACAGCAGCCCCTGGAGCTAGCCCGCCTCACTGAGGGCAGCTTCATCGCCCGCAGCCTCGGCCTGCGGGTGAATGCGGGCCACGGCCTCACCTACCAGAACGTGGAACCCGTTGCCGCCATCGAGGGGATGGAGGAGCTCAACATCGGCCACACGATCGTGGCCCGGGCCCTGGCGGTGGGGCTGCAACAGGCCGTGAAGGAGATGAAAGCGCTGGTTCAGAATCCGCGCCGCGATCCCCTGTTCGGCAGCCGCCATCCATGAGCACTTATCACTTCGTTGCCGCCAGCGAGCGCTTCCTCATCGAAGAGGAGCCCCTCGAGGAGGTGCTGCGCGAGCGGGTGCGCAACTACGGCGAGCAGGGCAAGGAGATCGACTTCTGGCTGGTGAAACGGCCCGCCTTCCTGAAGGCGCCCGAGCTGGCGGCGGTGGCGGTTGCGGTGCCGCGGCCGGCGGCGGCGGTGGTGTCCACCGATGAGAAGTTCATCACCTTCCTGAAGCTGCGCCTGGAGTTCGTGGCCACGGGCCGCTTCGAAGCCCCCAGCGCTTCGATCCCCGACGCCCTGGCCAACGCCGCCTAAGGCAGAACAGCAGGGCTCTCAGAACAGCCCCAGGAACTTGCGCCGGGGCTGGTCGGCATCGTCAGTCGGCCGGCCCTGGCCGCCGTCCTGCTGGTAGCGGGGTTTGTTGTCGCCAATGGTGAACACGGCCTCCTTGTTCTTCCACCACACCCAGTCGCGGATGGGCGGGGTGTCGGCCAGCTGCTTGCGGGTGAGCCCCAGGCCGAGCTTGGCCGAAGCATCCAACAGCACATCGAGCATGGCCTCGCCATCGGTGCACTGGGCCAGGGCCTCATTGGTGCGCTTGGCGCCATCGAGGGCTTTCACCAGCAGGCCCACCCGCTGACCAACTGACAGCGACCGTGGATCCATCCAGGGTGAGACAACAGAAGGCCCGACCGTACATCGAAGAAATCGGTGTTGTTGCACATCGGTCTTGCTGACAATCGCCCCATCGGAACGCAAGACTGGGCGCATCGCCACGGATTGATGCCGTCCCCACCCCAGCCCCAGCACCATTGGGTGATCGGGGACGTGCATGGCTGCGCCGACGCCCTGGACCGGCTGGTGAGCCAGCTACCGAGCCACGACCGACTCGTGTTCTGCGGCGATGTGGTGAATCGCGGCCCCCACATCGCCGAGGCCATGGAACTGGCCTGGGAGCTGGTGAGCTCCGGCCGGGCGGTTTGGCTCAAGGGCAACCACGAGGCCGATCTGCTGGCCGCGCTCCAGCAGGGCAATCCATTGGCCTCGCCCAAGCTGGCCGGCAACGCCACCTACCGCCAGCTCGGCGCCCAGCGCTGCCGCACCTGGATCGACCGGCTGGCCCAACTGCCGGAGGTGTACTGGGGCGACGGCTGGGCCGCCACCCATGCCGGCTTTGACCCACTGCGCTGGGAGCCCCATCTGCGCATCCGTGTGCCCTTCTGGGAGAACTACGACGGTCGCTACGGCGAAGTGGTGGTGGGCCACACCCCTGGCCCCGAGGTGCGACGCATCGGCCAGATCGTGCTGATCGACACCGGCGCCTGCTACGGCGGTCACCTGAGTGCCTATTGCCCAGAAACCGGCGCAGTGCGCCAGACCCCGGGCCTGCGCCACTGGAACAGCGTGGAATTCGAGGCCATCGCTGCCCGCGCTGCCCTGCTGGATCGCATCGCGATCTGATCCCCTCCCGCAGCGGCGGCCGTGCTCACGCTCTACCGGGGCAACCGGGCCGAACTGCTGGCCGAGCTGCTAGCCGCCCAACTGCGGCTCGATCCACCGGGGCCGTTCGAAGCGGTGCGGGTGGTGGTAAACACCTGGCCCACCAGCCGTTGGTTGGGTGAGCGGCTGGCCCTGGGCCTGGGGGATCCCAGCAGCGCCTTCGCCAACGGCGTGGCCGCCAACCTGCGCTTTCCCTTCCCCGGCAGCTATCTGCGCGAACTGGTGGATCTGGTGCTGGGTGACGGGCCGGCGGCCGGCGCCGATCCCTGGCGGGCCAGCGAGCTGGTGTGGCCGCTGCTGGAACAGCTGCCAGCCCTGATTGAGCGGCCCGAGGCGGGGCTGCTGCGGCGCTGGCTGCAGCAACGGGGCGGCCACGGCCGCACGCTCGATCGGGCCCTGTGGCAGCTGGGCCGGGCGATCGCCGACGCCTTCGACGACTACACCCTTTACCGCCCCGAGATGGTGGCGGCCTGGCTGCAGCAGCAACCGCTCGATGGCAGGGGCCAACCCCTGTCCCCGGAGCTGCTGTGGCAGCCACTGCTGTTCCGGGAACTGGCGCAACGGCTGCAGCGCCCCCCGTTTGCCCTGCGGGTGCAGGCGGCGATCGAGGGGCTGCGCCAGGCTCACAGCAGCGGCACCCAGCTGGCGCTGCCGAGTCGAATCCGGCTGTTCGGGCTGAGCAGCATGGCGCCGCTGCAGGTGGAGCTGCTGCAGGCCCTTTCTGGCCTGGTGGATGTGGAGTTGTACCTACTCACCCCCTGCCGCGAGCTCTGGCGCCGCCGCGAGCAGGCCGCAGACACCCCACTGGGCGAAGACTGGCTGCTGGCGGTGCCGCGGCTGGAGGCACGCTACGGGCGGCTGGGGGCGGAGTTCCAGCAGCTCCTAGAGGGCACCGGCGTGGCCCAGCTAGGGGAATGGCGCGAGCGCGATCTGTTCGTGGGGGCGGCCACGGCGGCCGAACACGCAGGCCGCAATCCCACCCTGCTGGAGCAGCTGCAGGAGCAGCTGGTGGATCCCGAAGCCCTGCCGGCGCTCACCCTGGAATCTGGTGATCAGTCGCTGGAGTTTCTGGCTTGCCCCGGGCGGCTGCGGCAGGTGCAGATCGTGCGCGATCGGGTGCTGCAGCTGATGGCCGCCGATCCCAGCCTCGCCCCCCGCGATGTGCTGGTGATGACGCCCCAGGTGGATGCCTTTGCGCCCCTGGTGTCGGCAGTGTTCGGGGATACGGGCGCCACCGGCGTGGCGCTGCCCTGGCGCCTCACCGACCGCAGCCAGCAGAGCGTTCCCGGCATCGCCCAGGGGCTGCTGGCCCTGCTGGAGCTGGGGGGCGAACGCCTGACAGCGTCGGCACTGGAGGGGTTGCTGGCCTGCGGTCCGCTGCTGGAGCGCCACGGCATTGAAGCCAACGAGGCCGGAGCCATCACCGAACTGCTGCAGCGCGCCGGCTTTCGCTGGGGCCTCGATGGCCGGGCCCGCGGCGGTGATCCCACCCACAGCCTGGGCTGGGCGATCGACCGACTGCTGCTGGGGCTGGTGCTGCCCGATGAGCCGGGGCTGGCCCCAGGCAACACCGCCCCCCAGGCCCTGGGCGCCGGATTGGAGCGCCAGTCGCGCTGGCTGGGATTGCTGCTGGGGCTGCGGCGGCACCTGGAGCAACTGGAGCGGCCCCGCAGCCCCACCGCCTGGGTGGCGCAGCTCCGCCAGCTGCTGGAGGATCTCTTCGGCGACGGCGGCGAGCGGGGCTGGGAGCTACCGCCGATTCAGGCCGCCCTGGCCGACTGGCTGACTGTGGCTGGCAGTAGTCCGATGGAGCTGGCGGCGCCGGTGGTCGCGGAGGTGCTCGGGGAGCGGCTGGCGGCCGACAGCGGCCGCTTTGGCCATCGCACCGGAGCGCTCACGATCAGTGGGCTGGAGCCGATGCGGGCCATTCCGCACCGGGTGATCGTGCTGATGGGGCTCGATGCCGGCAGCTTCCCGCGCCAGCCCGAGCGCCCCGGCTTCCACCTGATGGAGCGCCAGCGCCAGCTCGGCGATCCCAGCCCCGCCGATCAAGACCGCTACGTGCTGTTGGAGAGCCTGCTCTCGGCCCGCCAGCACCTGCTGATCACCTGGAGCAGCCGCGACAGCCGCACCGGCGACGCGCTGATGCCCTGCACGCCCGTGCGCCAGTGGCTGGCGGTGCTGGAGCAAGACCTGGGCCCGCAGGCCATGGCCCAGCTGCTGCGCGAACCCGCCGCCAACCCCCTGGAGCGGCGCAACTTCCTGCCGGACGGCGACGCTGCGCCGATCTGCAGCGACCGCCGGCTGCTGCAGGCCCGCCAACTGCTGGAACGCCAGCAGAGCCAACCGCCCCAACCCCTGGCCGCTGCCGCTGCGGCGGGGCCCACCGGCAGCAGCCCCGCCAGCTACGCCTCCCTGCTGGCCTGGCTGAAGGCCCCTCAGGAGATATGGCTCGAAAGCCTGGGGCTACGGCCCAGGGAGTGGGGACAGCAGGTGCAAGATCTCGAGGCCCTGGCCCTCGAGGAGCGGGAGCGGGCCCAGCTGCTGCGCCAGGCCCTGCAGCGCCACCCCGAAGGGTCCAATCCCCACTGGCTGGCGGAGCAGCGCGGCCGGGGCAGCCTGCCGCCGGGGGCAGCCGGGGTGCTGGAAGCCCAGCAGCTCAGCGGGCGTTTCCGTTCCCTGGCCGAGGTGCTTCAGGGGCTTGGAGAGGAACGGCTAGAGCCGGCAGGAGCGGCAGGGTTAGAAGCCGTGCTGCCGTGGCGTGGCGACCAGCTGGTGGTGGCCCACACCGCCAAGGCCGCACCCGCCCATCGGCTGGAGCTGTGGCTGGCGTGGCTGCTGGCCTGCGCGGCCGGGGCCCAACCCCGCCGCGGCGTGCTCGTCGCCCGCGACGACGCCAGCTTCCGGGTGGTGGAAACCCTGGCGCCCCTGGCCCCAGCGGAGGCCCAGGCCCAGCTGGAGCAGCTGCAGGAGCTGGAACACGCCCACCGAAGCCAGTGCTGGCCCGTGCCGCCGCGCACGGGCTGGGCCTGGGCCGAGGCCGAGCTGCGCAAACCGGGCAGCGGCTTCAAGGCTGCCACCAGCGCCTGGGAGGGGGGCTTCGGCCGCCGCGGCGAACGGGAGCAGGAGGGGATGGCGCTCTGCTTCGGCTCCAGCCTCACCACCCGGGAACTGCTGGAAGGGCCGTTCTGCGCCATGGCCCTGGCCCTGCTGGAGCCCTTGCTGAAGCAGCACACCGCCGAGAAGGCCCCGGGGAAACGCCGATGAACGCAGAGATCCAAGCGTTCGACGCGAATCGCTTCCCCCTGGAGCCGGGGGTACAGCTGCTGGAGGCCAGCGCCGGCACGGGCAAGACCTTCGCCCTGGCCCATCTGGTGCTGCGACTCGTGACGCGGCCGGTGGATCCCCTGCCGCTGGAGAAGTTGCTGGTGGTGACCTTCACGGAAGCCGCCGCAGCCGAACTGCGCGACCGCATCGCCCTTCGGCTGCAGCAGGCCCTGGCCACGCTCGACAACCCTGCGGCCTGCAGCGATGCCGTGCTGGAGGCCTGGCACCAGGCCCAGCCCGATGGCCCCGGCCACTGCGAGCGGCTGCGCGGGCAGTTGCTGCTGGCCCTCGAGGCGCTCGATCGCGCCGACATCACCACGATCCATGGCTTTGCCCGCCGCACCCTGCAGCGCCAGGCCCTAGAGGCCGGCCTGGGCCCGGCCCTGGAACTGGAAAGCGACGACGGCGAGCGAGCAGCCCAGGTGGTGCACGATGTCTGGCAGCAGCAGGTGCTGGCCCTGCCACCGGCGCTGCTGGCCGGGCTGCAGATGCAGGGCCTCACGCCGGAGCTGATCGAAAGCCTGCTGATCCAGCTGGATGGGGATCCCGCCCTGGAGCTCGATCCCTTGCCGAAGGGATGGAGCGCCGAACGCCCGCTGGCGGAGCAGCTGCCGGCCGCCCTGGAGCAGCGCTGGCACACCTTCAAAGCCGAATGGGCCGCGCGGGGGGAGGCCCTGGAGCAGGCCTTCTGCGCCGCGGCCGCCGATCTGCGCTCCCGCGGTGCCAGCTCGGTAACGCCCTACGCCGCCAAACCCAAAACCAACCGGGTTGCCGTGCTGGAGAGCTGGATCGGCACCTATGCGCCAGCGGGCGAGCAGGCCGGCGCCATCCCCAGCTACGCCGAAGTGCTGGAGCAGGAGCTGCTGCGCAAGTACTTCCACCCCGCCCCCTTCACCAAGCTCGCCGCCGGTTTCGATGGCGAGGGTGCCTCGCTGCCGGAACGGCCCCTGCTGGAGGCGATCGCCGCCCTGGTGGACGGGCCCTTCGAGCTGGCGCTTGGCCACGCCCTGCACCAGGGACGCAACGAGCTGACTCAACGGCGGGCTAGCAGCGGACGCATGGGCTTCGGCGACCTGCTCACCGCCCTGGATCCCGGCCCCATGGGCGATGGCCACGCGCCGCTGCTGGCCGCCGTGGCGGAGCGCTACCGGGTGGCCCTGATCGATGAATTCCAAGACACCGATCCGATCCAGTGGCGGATTTTGGAGCGGGCCTTCGTGGCCGATGGCAGCACCGCACCAGGCCATCTGCTGGTGATGGTGGGGGATCCCAAGCAGGCCATCTACCGCTTCCGCGGCGGCGAGCTGGCCACCTACCGCCAGGCCCGCAGCCGCGCCGATGGCATCCACGGCCTGAGCGACAACCGCCGCTCCTCGGCCCCGTTGGTGCAGGCGCTCAATGCCCTGATGGCTCCGGGGCTGGTGCGCTCCGATCTGCCGGTGCCGCCGGTGCAGGCCAAGGCCGAGAAGGGCGAGCTGCTGCTGGAGCCAGGCCAATCGCCGCTGCAACTGCTGCCCCTCGCGTCCGACGACGACCTGCCCGAAGCGGTGGCAGGCCTCTGCCTGCAATTGCTGCAGCGCCCGCTGCTCCTGCGCACCAGCTGCGCGGACGGCAACCCAGGCGAGCGGTCGCTCAACCCGGGCGATCTGTGTCTGCTGGTGAGCACCCACCGCCAGGCCGAAGACCTGCGCCATGCCCTGGAGCAGCGGGGCCTGCCCAGCCGGCTGGTGAGCCGCGGTGATGTGTTGGCCAGCGAGGCCGCCGCGGCCCTGCAACGCCTACTCGATGCCCTGGCCGACCCGGGCCATCCCGGCCGGCAGCGCCTGCTGGCGGCCTCGCCCCTGCTGGGCTGGAGCGCCGAGCGCCTGGCCCAGGCACCGGAGCGGGATTGGGAGCGGCTGGCCGACCTCCTGGCGGAGCTGGCCCAGGGGCTGGAGACAGGCGGCCTGCTGGCCTGCCTGGGGGAGCTGCTCAGCACCGACGGGCTAGCCCGGCTGTCGCTGGGCGGCCGGCTGCTGGCCGATCTGCAGCAGGCCGCCGAACTGGTGCAGGAGCGCATGCACCAACTGGGGCTCGGGGCCAACGCCGCGGCCGACTGGCTACGCCGCCTCCGCCTGGAGCCGGGGCGGCGCGTGCCCGACAACCACCAGCTCAACAGCACCGCCGCCGATGCCGCCATCGCCGTGGTGACCGTGCACCGCAGCAAGGGGCTGGAGTATCCGGTGGTGGTGTGTCCTTATCTGTGGCGCGCCAGGGCTGAACCCACGAGCAGCGCCGATGGGGTGGGGCGGCGCTGGCTGCCGGCGGGGGCCCCGGCACCGCGGCTGGATCTGCATCGCTCCCCCCACTGGGGCATCGGCCGGCTGGCCGCCCGCCACGACCTGGCGGCCCAGCAGCAGGAAGACGAGCGGCTGGCCTACGTGGCCGCCACCCGGGCCCGCCATCTGCTGGTGCTGGGCTGGCGCCACGACGAACGCCACAGCGCCAATCCCCTGGCGCCCTGGCTGCTTGAGGGCGACACCCTGCGCGACCTGCCCATCCACACGTTCAACCCGGCCGACCTGCCCGGGCCGCATGAGCGCTGGATCCCTCCCACTCCGGACGGGGAGCTGCAGGGCGGCGCCCTGCCGCGGCACCGGCTCGACACCAGCTGGGGCCGCAGCAGCTACTCCGGTTGGGCCCACGGCGGCAGCAGCCTGGCCCCCGCTGCCTTGGAGGAGGGGCGCGACACCCGCGACGAGACAGCGGATACCAGCACGGATGCCAGCGGCAGCGCCAGCGACTGGGAACCGCAGGGACCCCTGGCGGAGTTCCCGCGGGGCACCGGGCCCGGCGACGCCCTGCACCGGGTGCTGGAGCGGCTCGACTATGGCCAGAGCGCCCACTTGCCGGACGCCCTGACCGTGATGGAACAGGAGCTGGAGCGGGCCGGTCTGGATCCGGCCCTCTCCGGGAGCCTGGCGGAGGGTTTGGAACGGCTCCGGCTCACGCCCTTCGGCGGCGATCTGGAGAGCTTTCGGCTGGCGGATCTGCCCCTGGCGGAGCGACTCAACGAGATGAACTTCGATCTGCCCCTGGCGGTGGCCCGCGAGGGTTCCGAACGCTCGGGAGAGCCGCCGCGGGTGCGGGCCACCGGCCTGGCCCGCTGCTTCCGCGATCATCCAGGCGGCCTGTTCGGCAGGAGCTACGCCAGCCAGTTGGCGGGGCTGGAGATCGCCAGCCGCGGTTTTCTCACCGGCTCGATCGATCTGGTGTTCCGCCAAGGGGAGCGCTGGTGGGTGCTCGACTGGAAGAGCAACTGGCTGGGGGCGCGGGATGCCTCCGGTGCGCCGCTGGCCTGCGGCCCAGCCCACTACGGGGTGGAGGCGATGGCCGAGCTGATGGCCAGCAGCCACTACCCCCTGCAGGCCCACCTCTACCTGGTGGCCCTGCATCGCTACCTGGCCTGGCGCCTGCCGGGCTACAGCCCGGAGCGTCATCTGGGCGGCTACGCCTACGTGTTCCTGCGGGGGGTGCCGGGCCCCACACCCGCAGCCCTGGCACTTGCCCAGGCCCAGGGACCTGTGCCGGGGCTGCTGGTGGAGCGGCCGCCGCTGGAGCGGGTGCTGGCCCTCGATGCCCAGCTGCAGGAGGGCAACCCATGACGGCCCGCAAACCCACGGCCGTGGGTCCACTCGGTGCGGCCCTGGCCGAGGCCTTGCCCCGGCTCTGCGCCCCGGGGCACAAGGCGGATCCCGCCGTGATCGAACTGATTCAGGCCCTCAGCGCTGCCCTGGAGGCCGGAGCGCTGGAACTGGATTTCGCCGGCGAGCGGCCGGAATCACTGGATCCGCAGCGCTGGCCAGCGGCCTACAAAACCGCGGCCCAGGCGTCACCCCTGGTGGCCCGCGCCGGGGCCCTGGAGGCCGCACCGGAAGCACCGCTGGTGCTGGTAAAAGAGCGACTGCGCTGGCGCCGCTGGCACCTGCAGCTCGAGCACACCCTCGATGCCCTGGTGCAGCGGGCCCAGGAGCCCGTGCCTGATGCCCCGGATCCAGCCGCCCTCGCCGCCGCCGCCGTCCAGGCCGCCCAGGCCGGCCTCGATGCCACCCAGCAGCAGGCCGTGACAGCCGCGCTCAGCCACCGCCTGCTGCTGCTCAACGGCGGGCCGGGCACGGGCAAAACCAGCACGGTGGTGCAGCTGCTCGCTGCCCTGCTCCAGCAGCACGGCAGCCTGCGGCTGCAGCTGGCCGCCCCCACCGGCAAGGCGGCAGCGAGGCTGAGAGAGGCGATGGAAAGGGGGTGCCAAGCGCTGCCCCAGGCCCTGGCACAACCCCTGCTCGATGCCCCCTGCTCCACCCTGCACCGGCTGCTGGAGAGCAGCGGCGAGCGCTTCGGCCGCCACGCCGGCAAGCCCCTGGAGCTCGATCTGCTGGTGGTGGATGAGCTGTCGATGGTGGATCTACCGATGATGGCGGCCCTGCTCGAGGCCCTCCCCGCCAGCTGCCGGCTCGTGCTGGTGGGCGATCCGGCCCAGCTGCCGCCGGTGGGTCCGGGCCCGGTGCTGCAGGAACTGATGCGGCCCCAGCGCCTGGAGCAGCTCGGAGCGGCAGCCGTGGAGCTGCGCACCACCTACCGCAACGCCGGTGCCATTGCCGCGGTGGCGGCCAACCTGCGCCAGGCCGGCCTTGAACCTCTGCCGGCTCTGGAGCCTCAACTGCAGGCCTTGGGAGCAGCCGACAACCTGCGGTGGATTCAGGCTCCCGGGCGCGAGCCCCCCGCCGAGGCGCTCACCGCCCTGCGCCAGCACCAGCACCAACTCGCCGAGCTGGCGGCCGGCCTGCCCCTGCCGGAGGACGACACCCTGTTGGACAGCGCCGCGGCCGAACTGCTGACGGAGCTGGAGCGCTGCGTGCTGCTCACCCCGGTGCGCCAGGGCCGCTGGGGGGTAGAGGGCATCCACCGCCAGCTGCTGGGGCCAGCGGCCGACCGGCCGCTGGCCCACTGGCCCCTGGGCACGCCGGTGCTCAACCAGCGCAACCTGCCGGAGCAGGGGCTGGCCAACGGCGATGTGGGGGTGTTGGTGGGCAGCACCGGCAACCGGCGGGTGCTGTTCCCCGGGGGCCGGCTGCTGCATCCGGCCCGCCTTGGAGGTGCAGAGCCGGCCCTGGCCCTCACGGTGCACAAGTCGCAGGGGAGCCAATACGAACGGGTGTGGCTGCTGCTGCCCCCGGGCCGTGACTGGGATGCTCGCCTGCTCTATACCGGCCTCACCCGGGCCCGGGAGCGGGCCTGGCTGATCACCCCCGGCTGAGGCAACCACCCGTGGAGCAAGCCAACGCACCGCAGGCCCCCATGCAGCCGCAACGGGAAGAGCGGCCCTGGGGCTGGTTCGAAACCCTGGCCAGCGGCCCCGGCTATCTGGTGAAACGGCTCTGCGTGCGGGCCGGCCAGCGCATCAGCCTGCAGCGGCACCGCCACCGCAGTGAGCACTGGGTGGTGGTGGCCGGCAACGGCACCCTGGAGTGCAACGGCATCCGCCTGGAGTCAAACCCCGGCACCGCCCTGGAGGTGCCCTGCGGCGCGGTGCACCGGGCCAGCGCAGGCAGCCAAGACCTGCTGATCGTGGAAGTACAGCGCGGCGAGCTGCTCAGCGAAGACGACATCGAACGACTGGCGGACGATTACCAGCGGGTGATCAAAAACTGAGGGTGATATGTTCACCGTTCCCCCTTTGTGAAGGGCAAGGCAGTTATTCACGGGTGTCTGCCGGCCTGTCGACGAAGGATCACAACAGGCCCAGGCCCGAAACCGAATGACTGCGACGCACGAGAGCTTCAGCTCCTCGGTGGACTTCAGCGCGCCCGCTGCTGAGTTCAGCGCCCACCACAGCCTCGAAGCGGAGGCCAGCGCAGCCACCGCCGCTGCTGCCGTAAACGCCACCGAAGAAGCGGCAACCACCACGCTGGACAGCGAAGACCCGGCTGCCACCCCGGCCAGCGGCTTTGCCTCCTTCGGCTTCTCTCCGGAGATCCTCTCGGCCCTGGAAGCCATCGGCTACCGCGAGCCTTCACCGATCCAGAACGCCGCCATCCCCGAGCTGCTGCTCGGCCGCGATGTGCTCGGCCAGGCCCAGACCGGCACCGGCAAAACGGCTGCCTTCGCCCTGCCCATGCTCGCCACCATCGACATGGAGCTGCGCAAGCCCCAGGTGCTGGTGCTGGCCCCCACACGGGAGCTGGCCATGCAGGTGGCCGAAGCCTTCAACAGCTACGCCACCAACCTGCCCCAGGTGAAGGTGCTGCCCATCTACGGCGGTGCCGACTTCCGCGACCAGATTCACCACCTGCGCCGCGGCGTGCAGATCGTGGTGGGCACCCCCGGCCGCGTGATGGATCACATGCGCCAGGGCACCCTCGATCTCTCCAATCTGCGGGCCCTGGTGCTGGATGAGGCCGATGAAATGCTCCGCATGGGCTTCATCGACGACGTGGAGTGGGTGCTCAACCAACTGCCTGAACAGCGGCAGGTGGTGCTCTTCTCCGCCACGATGCCGCCTGAGATTCGGCGCATCAGCCAGAACTATCTCAATAGTCCGGCGGAAGTCACTATCCGCCAGAAAGCCGCCGATTCCAGCCGCATCCGCCAGCGCTACATCACCGTGGCCGGCCCCCAGAAGCTGGCGGCCCTGGAGCGGGTGCTCGAGGCCGAGAGCAGTGAGGGGGTGATCATCTTTGCCCGCACCAAGGCGATCACGCTCACCGTGGCTGAATCGCTGGAGGCCCACGGCTACGACGTGGCCGTGCTGAACGGCGATGTGCCCCAGGCCCAGCGGGAGCGCACGATCGAGCGCCTGCGCAGCGGCAAGGTAGATGTGCTCGTGGCCACCGACGTGGCAGCGCGCGGCCTGGATGTGGAGCGCATCGCGCTGGTGATCAACTACGACATCCCGTTCGACTCCGAGGCCTACGTGCACCGGATCGGCCGCACCGGCCGGGCGGGACGCAGCGGTGACGCCATCCTCTTCATCACCCCCCGCGAGCGCCGCTTCCTCGGCGGGCTGGAGCGGGCGGTGGGCCGTCCGATCGAACCGATGGACGTGCCGAGCAATGCCACCATCAACCAGAACCGCCTGGATCGCCTGCGCGGCCGGCTCACCGAGCAACTGCGCCCGAGCGACGCCAGCACCGAGCGGGAACAGGAGCGGGCCCTACTGGCCGAAATCCTGCAGCGGGTGGCCCAGGAGCAGAACTGTGCCAGCGAGGAGCTGGCCCTGGCCGCTCTGGAGCTCAGCCTCGGCGGCAAAGCCCTGCTGCTGCAAGGCGAAGAGAACTTCCAATTGGCCCGTAACGCCGGCATGGGCCGCGAGGGCTCCCGGGATGGGCGCCGCGAGGGCGGCCGTGACGGGTTCCGTGACGGTGGCCGCGACCCACGACGCGGCGGCCGCGAAGGCGGCAGGCAGGAACGGCCGATCGGTCCCCCGGAGAGCCATATGGAGCGCTTCCGCATCGAGGTGGGCTGGCGCGACCGCATCAAGCCGGGCAACATCGTGGGCGCCATCGCCAATGAGGCCGGTCTCAACGGCAAGGCCATCGGGCGCATCCAGATCTTCGACACCCACAGCACCGTGGACCTGCCGAAGGGAATGCCTGAGGATGTGTTCCAGGGGCTGCGCCAGCTGCGTGTGATGAACAAACCCCTGCAGATTTCACGGTTCAAGGGCTGACTGCCCAAACCCATCAGCACCCCTCAGTCGCCCACACCACCCCCGAGCAAAGCCATAGCTGCCTGATCGTCCCTTCGGAGAACCCGTCATGACGTGCTTCAGCACCCGCCCTGCCCTGCTGCTGGCAGGGATGGTGGCCCTCACCGTCGCCTTGGGCGGCGGTAGGGCAGCCGCCAGCGAAATGGGCGATCTGGTGAAAACCATCTGCCTCGGCGCCTTCAACGCCGAGATGCAGATGGCCGGCAAGGTGGCGCCCGCCGGCATGGCGGATTACGCCTGCAACTGCGTGGCCAAGCGCCTCACCGATGGCAGCTCGCTCGATGGCGCCAAAACCACCTGCAAGCAACTCACGGCCAAGCGCTACCCGCTGTAGCCCATCAGCTGTCAGGGCTCACGCACACAGCTCGGTCACGTCTTCCAGCGCCACCACGCTGAGGTCGGCGATCGACAGACACTCCACGGCGGCGATCAACGACGGCTGAACCTCGATGCTTTCGCTGCGCACCAGGCTCTGCAGGAGGTCGAAACGATCCTGCGGTGCCAGCTCGCCGTCCTCGCGCCAGGCGAGGCTCCAGGGAACGGGGGCCGTCATCGGCGACGCGGTGATCAGGATTTGCTGACAATGATCCAGTCTCGGGGATCAGGGCAGACTCTTCAGGATTCCTACAGCCGGGTGTCACCTTTCTCCATCAAGTTGCTGCACGGCGGCTGCGGGCCTGCAGCGGTCGACGCCACCCGTGCCAAGAGCTGATGGGCGCAGAGGTAGGGTGTTGCCAGATTCTCCGCAGCGCAGAGGCTCCCTCGGCACGCTCAGCTTTCACTGGCTTTCCTAGGAACCACGGCAACAGACGAATCAGTTCCAGGACTAGTCCCATTTCATGACCATTTACGTCGGCAACCTCTCGTTCCAGGCTGAACGCGAGGACCTGCTGGATCTCTTCGGGCAGTACGGCGAAGTTCGCCAGTGCTCCCTTCCCCTCGATCGCGAAACCGGCCGCAAGCGGGGCTTCGCTTTCGTGGAACTGGCCGATGACGCCGCTGAACAGAAAGCCATCGACGACCTGCAGGACGTCGAGTGGATGGGTCGCATGATCCGCGTCAACAAGGCCACCCCCCGCGAGAACAGCGGTGGTGGCGGCGGCCGCGGTGGTTACGGCGGCGGCGGCGGTGGAAACCGCGGCGGTGGCGGTGGCTACGGCGGCGGTGGCGGTGGCGGCTATGGCGGCGGCGGCGGTAACCGCTGGTGATCTCTGCTCGGCTGACTCCTCCCCACTGAGCTGGTCAAGACGCAGCCGTGAACCCACGACAAGCCCCTGGAGCTCAACGGCCTCAGGGGCTTTTTTGATGGCTCACCTCAGGTCAGAAACTCCGCCAGCGAAGCCCTAGAACTGCAGGGTCACCTGGCCCGCATCACCAAGCCAGTCCAGGTCGTCGTGGAGCTGCTCGACCTGGCGGGCTTTGAGGCGCAGGTCGGCGCCGCGAGCGGCTACAGCGGGGAGCGCTTCCGGGGGCTCGGGCAGCCAGGCACGCCGATGGCGGCGGCGCATCTTGGCGGTCCAGCGATGGAAGCGATGAAAGGCGCGGGTACGGGTCATGGCCCCTCCGTCTGGGGATGTTCTTGGTCTACGCCTGCCGGGGGCGGCTGCACCCATCCCTGCGAAAGCTTCATCGTTGTGGCGCGCCCATGCCTTTGCCCCCACGCGCCGAGAGTGGGACCATCCCTGCCAGCGCCCGGCCCCATGGCCAGCTCCCACCCCAACGCAACGCCGGCCGCCCCCGCCCTGCAGCGTCTGTTGCGCACCCTCACACCCCACCGGCGCCTGGTGTGGCTGGCGGCGAGCTGCTCCGTGCTCAACAAGCTGTTCGACCTGGCCCCGCCAGTGCTGATCGGCCTGGCGGTGGACGTGGTGGTGAAGCAGAACACCGCCTGGCTGGCGGGCTTCGGATTCACCACGGTGCCGGGCCAACTGGGGGTGCTGGCGGTGCTCTCGTTCGTGATCTGGAGCGCCGAATCGCTGTTCGAATACCTCTACGCCCTGCTCTGGCGCAACCTGGCCCAAACCGTGCAGCACGAGCTACGGCTGGAGGCCTACAACCATCTCCAGAAACTGGAGATGGCGTTCTTTGAGGCCGGCAGCAGCGGCCGGTTGATGGCCGTGCTCAACGACGACATCAACCAGCTCGAGCGGTTCCTGGATCACGGCGCCAACGAACTGCTGCAGCTGATCACCACTGTGCTCGCCGTGGGCGGCGCCATGGTGTGGCTCTCCCCCATGGTGGCGGGGGTGTCATTCATTCCGATCCCCGTGATCCTCTGGGGATCCGTGCGCTTCCAGAAGCGCCTGGCCCCCCGCTATGCCGAGGTGCGCGAGAAAGCCGGCGATCTGGCCAGCCAACTGAGCAACAACCTCGGCGGCATGCTCACGATCAAGAGCTACACAGCCGAGCACTGGGAGCTGGGCCGGCTGGAGCAGCAGAGCCAGGCCTATCGGTCCAGCAACCGGCGCGCCATCAGGCTCTCGGCAGCCTTCATCCCGCTGATCCGCTTCGCCATCCTGTTCGCCTTCCTGGCGATCCTGGTGATTGGGGGCCTGCAGGCCTGGCAGGGAATGATCGCCACGGGCACTTACGCCTTCCTGGTGTTCATCACCCAACGCCTGCTCTGGCCGCTCACCACCCTGGGGCGCACGCTCGACGACTACCAGCGGGCCATGGCCTCCACCAACCGGGTGCTGGACCTACTCGACACTCCGATCGCCATCCCCAGCGGCCGCAGGCCCCTGCCCCACGATGACGTGCGTGGCGATCTGCGCTTCGAAGGCGTGACCTTCGGCTACGCGGGCCGCGAGCCGCTGCTGCGCCACTTCGATCTGGAGGTGCCGGCCGGCAGCACCATCGGCATCGTGGGCGCCACAGGCTCGGGCAAGAGCACCCTGGTGAAGCTGCTGCTGCGGCTGTATGAGGTGCAGCAGGGCCGGATCCTGCTCGACGGCCAACCGATCACGGAGCTGCAGCTCGGCGATCTGCGCCGGGCCATCGGCCTGGTGAGCCAGGAGGTGTTCCTCTTCCACGGCACCGTGGCCGAGAACATCGCCTACGGCAGTTTCGGGGCTTCTCGTGGTGCCATCGAGCGGGCGGCCCAACTGGCGGAGGCAGCCAGCTTCATCAAGGCCCTGCCCCAGGGCTTCGACACAGTGGTGGGCGAGCGGGGCCAGCGGCTCTCCGGTGGCCAGCGTCAGCGCATCGCCCTGGCCCGCGCCATCCTCAAAGATCCACCGGTGCTGATCCTCGATGAGGCCACCGCGGCGGTGGACAACGAAACGGAGTCCGCGATCCAGCGCTCCCTGGATGTGATCACCGCTGAGCGCACCACCCTGGTGATCGCTCACCGCCTCTCCACCGTGCGCCATGCCGACCGGATCGTGGTGCTGGAGCACGGGCAGCTCGTGGAGAGCGGCAGCCACAACGACCTGATCCACCGCGGCGGTGCCTACGCCAATCTCTGGCGGGTGCAGGCGGGCCTGCGGGCTGATGAAGCCCTCAGGCTTTAACCGCCGAAGCCAGGGCCCTGGTGTCAAACCAGGAACTGACCGCCCCAAGCCGCAGGGCGGGAATCAGAGCGCCAGCGGTGCCATAACTTGGCGGGGATGAGCAATCCAGCGGCCGCACGGCCCCGTAAGCGCCGTAAGCGCGGCCCCGTGATCGCCGCCAGTGTGGTGGGCCTCGGAGGCGGGCTGCTGCTCTCCGGCCCCCTGGCCCACTTCCTCAACAGCAACCCGCTGGAGCGGGCCAGCAAGCTCAACAACCCCTTTGCCGCCTGGACGGGCATCGGCAACCAGGACATCCTGTTGCTCGGCACCGATGTGGGCGGCGGCAACACCGATGTGATCACGGTGCTGCGGGTGGAGGGCGGCGTCACGACCATCACCCAGGTGCCGCGCGACTCCTACATCGAGGCGGAGGGCTACGGCCCCCACAAAATCAACGCCCTCTACAGCCTTGGCGGCACGGAGCTTCTCAAGCGCGAGCTCTCCCGCAAGCTGGGCCGGCCGATCAGCCACCACCTGATCGTGAATCTCTCTGGGATCCGGCGCATGGCCGATGCCCTGGGCGGCATCGAGGTGGACGTGCCCAAGCGCATGTACTACGTGGACAACAGCCAGGGGCTCTACATCGACCTCCAGCCAGGCGTACAGACGCTCAAGGGGCGCGAGCTGGAGGGCTTCCTGCGCTTCCGCCACGACGAGATGGGCGACATCGGTCGACTGGAACGCCAGCAACTGGCCCTCAAGGCCCTGTTCAAGAAACTCACCCGTCCCGACCAGTTGGTGCGGCTGCCGATGCTGTTCACCGCCGCCGGCAAAGACCTCAAGACCGATCTGGGCCCGATGGAGCTGGGCGGCCTGATCACGGTGATGGGCACCACCAACCTGGACACCAAGCGTCTCGGGGGCCGGCCGTTCTTCCGCGATGGACTCAGCTACTGGGATGCGGAGTGGCCCACCCCTCCGGCCGGCGATGACGCCAGCCAGGGGGGCAACGAGCGCTACAAGTTCTTGTTCTGACGGCGCTCCAGGCCGGAGTCAGAACCCTCCTCAACCGCGTTGCTATTGCCCTTGGCATTGCCGTTGCGACGATCCGAGAGGGTTACCAGGGCCAGCACCAGGGCCACCCCGGCCAGCAGCGGCGTGCTGGTCGCGAAGGTGATCCCCAACGCTGCGGTGAACCAGATCGACGCGGCACTGGTGAGGCCATGCACCTCCGGCATCGCGCGCTTGGGCCGCGAGGGCACCAGGATCTCGCCCGCCCCCAGAAAACCCACCCCGGTGGCGATCCCCTGGATCACCCGGCTGCGGGCCTGGGGGTCGGGACCGGCCGCGAGCACGAGCAGACAGGCGCTGAGGCCCACCAGCACATGCACCCGCACCCGATTGGGGTGAAGGGTGTTGCCGTGGTGGGCACGGTTCACCCCCACCAGCAGGCCGCAGAGCACGGCCAGACCAAGCCGGAGCAGGGTTTCCAGATCTGGGGTGACCTGCGGGCCCGTGAGCAGCAGAACCAACGACACGCCCTCCGGCCAATCGAGCCCCATCCTTGTGGCTCCAAGGGGCGGGCGCCATAGTTGCGCGGATTGATTCCTTTGTCCGCCACCCGTTGAATCCCGAGCTGCTGCGCAAGAGCCTGAAGCTCGCGGTGGCGGCTTTCCTCACGGCCGCGGTGGCCATGCATTTCCAGCGGATTGAGTTCGTCTGGTATCCGCTGCTGGCCGTGGTGATGGTGGTGGACGACAACGACGAGCAAACGGTGAAAGCGGCCCGGGCCCGCATCCTCGGCACGGTGGTGGGCGGCCTCGTGACCTTTCTGGTGCACACCGTGGTGAGCGGCTGGATGGGCGTGCTGTTCTCGATCCTGCTGATGGTGCCGGTACTGCGGGCCCTGCGCTGGGAGGCGGGCCTGAGCACCGGAGCGTTGGTGAGCGTGATGTTCCTGATGATTCCGGAACATGAGCAGCTCAACTGGAACTACGTGTTCAACCGGGCGATCGACACCAGCGTGGGCTGCGCCATCGCGCTGGTGGTGGGCCTGCTGTTCTGGCCGCGCAACCGGCTCCAGGACCTGGCCCTGGCCGAGGAACGTCAGCTCCGGCAACTGGGCCAGCAGGTGGCCGGCTATCGGCAGTGGCTGCAGGAGGGCAGCAGCCGCCCCACACCCCTGGAACCGGTGAGCCTGAGCACCAACCTGGCGCGGATGAGCCAGTGGGTGCAACTGGAGCAGACGGGCCCGCGCAGGCCCTGGCTGCTGCGCCAGCGCTGGCGGCAGCGGCTGCTGGTGTGGCGCTCCGTGCAGCACCACTGGGTGCAGTGGGAGCGGCTGCTGCGCGATACCGATCCACGCGACCCCGCACCCGGCGACGCCCTGGGCGCCAGCCTGGAGATCCTGCTGCAGGTGCTCCATGGGGAGCAGCAGCCGGATCTGCGCCGGGCTTTTGATCCATGGCAGCAGGCAGCGGAACGGTCGCCGCGGCCCCTGCCGCTGCTGGCGATCGCTGAAGAGCTCCATCCCCTGCTGGCCGCCCTGGGAACGATCCAGTTGATGCGGCGGCAAGCGGCATGAGCAAGCCGTCGCCCGCTCAGTTGCGCCGCTCCGACGTGCGCATGGCCGTGGCCGCCGGCCTGTCCAACGCCTTCACCACCTTCTCTGGCCTGCCGTTCGGGTACTACGCACCCCTGGCCGTGCTGGCCGTCACCAGCGGCACCTATGGCAACGCTGTGGGCCTCGGGCGCCAGCGCGTCCTGGGAAGCGTGCTGGGAGCACTGGTGCTGATTCTGTTTTACGAAGGTCTAAAGGGGATCCCCTTCGCCCTAGGCATCGCCTTAGCCCTGGGGCTGCAGCGCGTGCTGGGCGGCCTGTTGAACCTGCAGGTGGGCTACAAGGCAGGCGGGATCATCATCGTGATGGGCTGGCTGGTCCATGACGCCGAGCTCGGGGTCTGGGTGCCGCTGCGCCTGTTCTGGACCGTGTTCGGCATCCTCGTGGCGCTGGCCTGCCTGCGGCTGCTCTGGCCCACCTCCAGCCTGCGCGACAGCTGGACCGGCTGGGCCGCCGTGCTGCGCCAGCTGGCAGAACAACTGCGCATCGCCGCCGCCTTCACCCAGGATCCGCTGACGGCCACTCCGGTGGCCCCGGGCCCCCGCTCCACCATGCCGATCGTGGCGTCGATGATGGCGGTACGGAGCCTCAAGCCCGCCCTGCTCGATGAGCTCGGCGGCCCGCGCAGCACCCACCCAGCCCTACCGCTGCTGGCCCTGATCGATGAGAGCTGCTCAAGGCTGGTGGGAGTGGTGGAGGCCCTGCAGCACCGCCATCCCCATCAGTCGATGGGCGATCTGGCACCCATCCGCGAGGGTGAGGCTGCGCTGATGGAGGTGCTGGCCGATCAGCTGCAGTGCTGGGCCGCCCAACTGGCTGCCCAGAAACGCCCCGGCTGGGAAGCGATCCCACCGGCACCGGCCACCGCCCTGCGACTGCCGCAGGCTTGGCAGGAAGCGGAAACCCGGCTGGCCGATCCGGCCGTGAACCGGGTGTCGCTGGATCGGCTGAAGCGGGTGGCCGTGCGGCTGCGGCTGCTGCGCCAAGCCATCGACGCCCTGGAGAGCACCGAACAGCACTGGCGCGGGGCCGGGGCACTGGCAGGAGGCCGGCGCTGACGCCCGTTCTCTGCGGATCGTGGTGAGTCTGGTGCGGGAGCGCCGCTACAGCCCGGCTGTGGTGATGGGTGCGGAGGCTGGCGATCTGATGCCGGGCAAGGGTCGCGATCCCTGAACCCGGGCCCATCAGGGATACTGGTGCCGCCTGAAACACACGCTCAGGGTTGGGGTCGTGACCAGGCATTCCACCTTTTCCAGGAAGGATCGCGCTGCTGCCATCCTGGCGAGAGCCCTCGGCCCCACGCTGCTCCTGGTCATCACCAGCGGCCTGGGTGTGCCCCTGGCTCCCCGGGCTGCCCTGGCCAACCCTGAACTGCGGCAACTGGAGCGCAGCTGGCAAAAGCTCGACGGCCAGCTCAGAGCGCTGGATTCGCTGCTACCGGCCGAGCCTGTAGCGCTGCCGGTTGACCTGTACAGCACGCCTCCGCTGCCGGAGAAGCTGATCCGCGCCAACCAGCCCGCCAGCGGTGAACTGATGCTTGATCAGGCCACCCCCGCTGCCCCGCTGGCCCTGCCCACCGCCAGCCAGCTGCAGGCCCAGGGCGTTCAGGCGTTGAGCCTGGAACAGGCCCTGGCAGTTGCTTTCCAGGGCAGTGCCACGCTCCAGGCCCAGCGCGAGCAGGTGGCGGCATCCCTCGCCACCCTGCAGGCGGCCCTGGGCAGCTGGTGGCCGCGCATCAGCGCGGTGGCCTCCGGCGGCAGCAGCCAAACCGGCACCTCCTTCAACGCGCCCGTGGGCAATGGGTCGCTTGGCCTCGGGCCACAGTTCGCCCCCAACAGCCTGAGCACCCCCGGTGGCGGCAGCACGGCCGGGGCTTTCTATGTGCCGAATGGGGGCCGTGCCTACCTCAACCAATCCGAGAACCAGATCGAGGGGGGCCTGGAGCTCAACTACGACCTGATCGACTTCGCCCGCACCCCCAAGATCCAGGCGGCCCGGGCCCAGCTGCGCCAGGCGCGCAACACCTACGCCAACCAGCTGCGCCAGCTCCAACTCCAAGTGAGCCAGGCCTACTACCAGCTGCAGCAGGCCGAGCAGACCGTGCGGATCCGCGATGCGGCCGTGCGCAACGACCTGCTGATCCTGCAGGACACGCTCGACCTCAAGCAGGCGGGTCTGGTGCCGCGGCTGGATGTGCTGCGGCGGCGCGCCATCGAAGCCAGCGACCAGGAACTGCTCATTCAGGCCCTGGCCGATCGGGCCGTGGCGCGCCGCCGCCTGGCGGTGCTGCTCAACCTGCCACCCCAGCTCACTCCTGAGGCGGGCGATCCGATCAAGCTGCAGCCCCGCTGGCCCCTCGACCTCGACAGGAGCATCCTGGCCGCCTACGCCGGCAACCCCGAACTCGATGCCCTGCTGGCAGCGCGCGAGGCGTTGGCCAAGGAACGCGACGCCACCGCCGCCGGGCTGCTGCCCAAGCTCTCGCTGTTTGCCGCAGCCGGTGGCAATGCCAGCAACACCAACCAGTTCAACATCACCGTCAGCAACGGCGGCTGCTGCGGCTCCACGGTGATTCCGGTGGAGAACACCAACGGTTACAGCTGGTCGGTGGGGCTCACCCTGCGCTGGCTGCTGTTCGATGCCGGCACCACCGCTGCCCAGGCCCGGGCCTTCGACAAGCGCGCCGCAGCAGCGGCCCAGCAGTACGCCGCCCAGCGCAACGACATCCGCCTGCGGCTGGAGCAGGCCTTCTTCAACCACGAAGCCAGCCTGGCCAAGTTGGCCTCGGCCCGGCGCGGAGTGGCCGCGGCCTTGGAGGCGTTCCGCGATGTGCGGCTGCGCTACCAGACAGGCCTCTCCAGCGAACTGGATCTCTCCAACACCCAGGAGAAGCTGATCGCCAGCCTGGTGAGCCGGCTTAACGCCACGGTGGACGTGAACATCACCTACGCCCAGCTCCTGCGCGAACTGCTGCCGATGCCGCGCGACCCCAACGCGCCGATCGCCCCGATGCTGAAGCTGAATCCGGTGGTCCTGGTCGGGCCCTCGTAACTGCAGCGATGCACGGGCTGAACCCCACCGTGCGCTCGGCGCTCAGGCTCTGGCTGGCGGCAACCCTCGCCATTGGCATCACCCTCTGGACCGGTCGCCAGGGCACCTTGATGCTGGCGCTGATCCTGGCGGTGCTGTTCGTCAACGAGAACCAGATCGCCCCGGCGCGGCAGATGGTGCAGTTTCTCGGTGGAGCGATCGTGGGCGTGATCACCGCGCTGGTGCTGTTCCAGTTTTCGAGCGGGTGGTTGATGCTCAGCCTCGCCCTGCTGGCGGCAGGGCTGGTGGCGCGCGCCCTGGGGCTCAGCCAGGGCCTGAACATGACCTACCTCTGTGCCTGGGCGGTGCTGGTGTTGGGCCAAGGGGCCCGGTTCAACGCTGGGACTTTATTCAACCTGCTGGTGCCGGTGCTGGTGGGGGTGCTGACGGCTCAATTCGCCACCTGGCTGGTGTGGCCACGGTTGCGCCGGCAGCGCCTGGAAGAACTCGACGCCCAGGTGGCAAGGCGCCTGGGCGAACAGCTCAAGCGCTTGCGGATGTGGTTAGCCGTGGGGGGAGAGCCCCCACCGGCGCTGCACTCCGCCGAACTGCTGCCGGCGATTCAGGAGCTGCAGCAGCTCAGCAGCACCAGCGCCGCCTCGGTGCCGGCCGGGATGCGGAGGCGGTGGGTGCAACTGGGCACGCTCTGGCGTGAGGTGCTGCGCCAGTGGCTGCTGCTCGAGCCCCAGCTGATCGCCCTACCGGCCCCTTTGCCCCCAGCGCTACCGCCGCTGCTGCTGCACGCGCTCGATCAGCTCGAAGCCCAGCTTCAGGGCAACAGGCTGCAGACCGGGCCGAACGCAGCAAGGGCGGCCGAGCACTTCACGCCACTGGACTGGCAGCAATGGGGTGCTCAGGCAGGCGCGCCGCCCCTGGTACCCCTGGCCCTGGGCTGGCAACTGGCCCAGCTGACCGGGCTACTGCACAGCCAGCTGTTGGCGCGGCACGCGATCGAGCGGGCGGCGCCCACAGCTGCGCCATGAGCGGATCCAGCGCCAGCGGCGTTAGCGGCTTCCACGCCACCATCCGGCTCGTGCTCGCCGTAGCCCTGGTGCAGGGCTTCGCCCAGATCAGTGGCGTGGGCGATGGCTACTACGCCTCTCTCGCCGTGATCAGCGTGACGGTGGGGAACTACGGCAACACCCTGGAACTGGGCCGGCAACGCCTGGTGGGCACGGTGGTGGGGGCACTGGTGGTGCTGGTGGCCTACCCGGCACTGGGTTCCCTCCCCCTGATGGTGGGCCTGCCGCTGGGCATGGCGCTGGCCAGGCTGCTGGCGGGCTCGCTGAAGCTCACCGTGGGCTACTCGGTGTGCATGTTCGTGGTGGTGATGGGCTGGCTGAAGCACGAGAACCAGCTCGACACCTGGATCCCGCTGCGGTTGTTCTGGACCGCCGTTGGGGTGCTGATCGCTCTGCTGGCCCTGCGGCTGTTTTGGCCGGCCCGGGCGCGCCAGCAGCAGCGGGAAGGGTTGCTGGCCCTGCTGCTGGATCTGGGCGAGGCGATCGCCGCCCATCTGCAGCGCGAACTGCCCCGCATGGGGCGCAGCGCCAACGCGGCCAGGGCCTTGCCCGCCGGCACAGCACCAACCATCCCGGGGCTACGCACCACCCTGCTGGCCCTGCGGGAGCAGCGGTCCGATGCCCTACGGGAACTCGGGAGCCAGGCCAATCAACATCCGTCTGCCCTGATCTGGGCGGCCCTCGATCAGCAAAGTGAGCTGCTCATCCTGGTGCTCAGCGGCCTGCAGCGCCTCCGCCAGCCCCCCTGGCAACGCCCCGAACTGGGCCAGCTGGCGGAACACCTGGCCCAGCGCATGGCCGAGGTGCAACAGCGATTGGAGCTGTGGCACCACACCCTGGCGAGCAGCCCCCTGCGCATCCCGGCACCACCGCTACCGGCCTGGGAGCCCCGCAATCTCACCACCCTGGTGAGCGATCAGGCAGCGGCGGCCCTGAGCCTCGATGAACAGCAGGAGCTGGGCACACGGCTGCTGCTGCTGAACCGCCTGGAGCGCAGCCTCCACGACACCGAGTCTCGCTGGCAGGACGCCCTCAACCGGTACCGCTGAGCCGGCGGCGGCCCTCCAACTGCTCCAGCCAACACACCACCGCCACCCAGTGCAGCAACGCGGGCGGCCAGATCGAACCGCTCTGCAGATACAGCAGGGTGCAGAGCAGCCCCAGCCAGGTGCACTGCAGCAGGAAGGGCCGTTGCAGAAACAGGGGCCTTCCCTGGGGGTACCAGGTCAACGCAGCCAGCGGGTGGTAGGCCACGAACAAGCCCAGAGAGAGGGCAGCCCAGCCGAGCAGTTGGGGCTGCTGGAAGCCCTCCAGACGGTTGGGCAGCAGCAGCACCCGGAACAGCCATTCCTCCAGCAGGGCTGGTAGCAGGAACAAGCTCACCAGCCGGCGCGGGGTCTGCCACAGCAATCGGATGGGCGGCAGCGGCCAGCGCCGGGGCAGCCAATGGCTCCACCAGCCGAGGGCCAGGGCTCCGGCGCCATAGAGCACCCCCAGCGGCAATCCGGCCAGCAGCGCAGCCCGGCCCAGGGGCGTGAACAGGGCATCGGTACTGCGGCGCAGCACCAGCGACACAGGCGGGTTGCGGCCGAACAGCAGGGTGGGGGCCAGCGGTTCAATGGCCGTGTCGCCGCCGGGGAGCTGGTTGGTGCGCAGCACCCGCAGGCTGGCGCCGTTGGTGAGCATCAGGGCCGCCAGATCGTCGTAGCCGCGGCGCGGAATCATGGTGCGCCAGCTGAGGATGCCGTCGAGCACACCGCCGCGCTGGAACTGCCCCTCCGGCTGGGCCATGGCTACCAGGCTGCCGTTGTGGCGCCAGTCGGGACGCTCCAGCCCAAAGGGCTGCAGCAGATGGCGCAGCCCCGTGCGCAACGACGCCAGCCCGGGACCTGGCTCCTCGAGGCTGGCGATCGCCAGCTCCAGGGCCTGGGCTGAATCCTGCACGCAGGAGGTGGCCGGCGTGACCAGCGCCACCCCGCCGCCATCGCCGCTGCGGTAGCGGGCCATCAGCACCTCGGCCTGCAGGCTCAGCTCCCGCAGGAAGTGGTCGGCCGCCCCTGGCGCCAGATCGAGCCGGATCAGGGCATCGGCAATGGGCCGGGTGCCCATCCAGCCCCGCTGGAGATCGCCGCTGAAGGCGCTCCAGTCTTGGCGGCCCGCCACGATCCCGTTGGGATTGTTGGCATAGATCTGGTGGTAGTGGATCTCAAAGCGGGGCTCCCCCGTGAACGGATCGGCCACCACCCAGGCCTCCCCGAAGGCGAAATGGCCGGTCACGGTGGCCATCGGCGTGGGCTCCCCCAGCCGGCCGCCGATGCCGCCAAAGTTGTGCATCACCAGCGCCCGATCCCCCAGCTGCCAGCCGCCCTCGCCGTGCTGCAGCTGCACCCTCCCGATGCGGCCACGCCGCTGGGGGGTGTGGGCCCAATTGCCCTGGCTCAGAAACACCAGCGCCGGCTGGAGCCCCTCCACCCGCTGGTCGGCCGGCAGGCGCAGCAGGGCCCGCGGCTCCAGCGCCTGCGCCGTGAACAGCCCCGCCGCATCGGGGGCACCGTGCACATACCAGCCATCCACGCCCGCCGGAGCACCCACCAATCCCTTGGGTGTCGACATCCAGCGGCCGTAGCGATCCCGCGGCTGCTGGGGCACGCGAATGGTGTCGAGCGGGCCATCGAAGCGGCCCGTGGCCGGGTTGAAATGGCGCACCCGGAAGCGCTCGCCGGGGAGCTCGGCCTCCAACTGCACCAGGGCACTCCAGCGGCCGGTGATCTGCAGCGGCGGGCGATCGATCACCAACCGGCCCGGCTCCACGGCCAGGGGCTCCAGCGCCACCAGGAGA
>CAIOXF010000002.1 GCA_903862155.1 uncultured cyanobacterium
CTGGCCGCGGCAGCGGGAGCCGTGATGCGTCTGGAGGAGGAGCGGTTGCCGGTGAGCGAGCCGGTGCAACGCACCTGCCAATTGCTGGGCTTTGATCCGTTGCATCTGGCCAATGAAGGGCGGCTGCTGGCCGTGGTGGCGCCGGAGCAGCGCGATGCGGCATTGGCGGTGCTGGAACCCCTGGGTGGGGGCTGGATCGGCGAGGTGCTGGAGGATCCCGCCGCCCTTCCCACGGCTCGGGTGCGCCTGTGCACCCGCCTGGGTACGGAGCGGGTGTTGTTGCCGCTCAGCGGTGAGCTGCTCCCCCGCATCTGTTAAGGCACGCCACAACCGGGCGTCCCCAAATGGGGGTAATCCGCGGAATCGGCGATCGCGATTCCTAGCGTTGGGATTGGCGTCCTGGGGGCCATGGACCTTACCCCCTTCCTCGGCAGTTTGGAGGGCACCACCCTCGATCAGGTGCTGCTTTCGGTGGCGGTGAGCGGCAAGGTGGCCATCGCCATGAAGGGGCGGTTCCTGCTGCGGGCCGTGTGCGAGAGCTTCCAAGACCGCAGCCGCATCGGCTGCGCCGTGACCGATGAGCCCAATGGCCTGCGCTACCTGGCCCAGGAGCCCTACGAGCTGTTGATCTGCACCGACTACCTGGAGAGCGGCAATGGGTTCGAGCTGGCGCGCAAAGCCCGCGAAGCCCAGCCCGAGCTCAAGGTGGTGGTGCTCGCCCTAGGCGATGTGATTCCGGCCCAGTACGTGGAGGCCCCCTGGCTGGAGGCGGTGGTGGCGGAGGCCGATTTCATCGGCGACCAGCGCCCCCTGCAGGCGGCGGTGATGGCCGTGATGGGCCATCACTGCTACCGGAGTCCGTCGTTGCGCTCCGGCAATCTCCCCTATCTGAGCTGTCCGCGGCTCACCAAGCGCGAATACCAGGTGCTTGATCTGTTGGCGAGTGGTCTCACCGATAAGGAGATCGCCGAGCAGTTGGTGGTGAGTGAGGAAACGGCGCGTACCTACACCAAGCGGCTGCTGCGCACCCTCGACGTGAACAACCGCCTGCAGGCCGTACTGAAGGGGATGCGTTGCGGCATGGTTCAGCTCTGAGGCTCGGTTCAGCTCTAGCCCCTCGTGCTGGATTGTCCCCACATGGGGGGCTCGCTGGGCGGCTGATCCGCCGCACAGTGTTGCGGCAGCCCCGAGCGCCATGATCCCAGCACCGGCCGCACCGAGCCTCACCATCGGCGAACTGGAAGCCAACTACCCCACCTATTGCAAGGCCCTGCGCCTGCTCATCCGCGAAGGCAAAACTCTGGCCAAGGTGCGCCGCACCGTCTGCTGGGAGCGCCTCGAAACCCTGCATCACTGCTTGCCGAGCCGCTACCGCGAGCCCGGCTATCTCTACGCCTTGCTCAGCCGCGAGGTGCAGCCGGCCTGAGCCGCCAGGCCGCTAATCCGCCACCCCGGCCGCGGGCTGCGAGCCAGCCCTGATTTCCTGAGCGTTCGCAGGCGATCAGGGCAAAGAACGGCAGCTTGTTGGGGGCAGGCGCGGGCAGGGCCTTCTGCCAGATCTCGCGCCCACCCCAGCGGAGCACCATCCGCTCAAAGCGGAAGCGCAGCAGTGGGCGTTTGCCGCCCAGCCAGCCCGGTCCGCTGAACTCCAGCGTGAGCGCTCCCAGCCGCACGCTGTTGCGCAGCTGCAGCCTCCCATCCAGGGCGGTGATCGCCAGACAGGCACGAATCCCGCGCAGGAGGGCCGTGGTGGAACCTTGGCCGTTTCCCTGCTTGCCCCAGAGCTGATCCAGCCACCACTCCCCATGCAGGGATTCGGGTGGGATGCCGCGGCCATGGCGTCGGGCTTCGGCTTCAAGGCCTAGCAGCGTCTGGCCATCGGGCGTGGTCAACGCTGTCATGGTGTTGTCGTCTTCTCGAGCGGGAGGAAGGGCTCCAGGAACGCCAGCGGGTTCGCCATCGTTTCTGAGAAGCCGAGCATGCCGCGCTCACGGTGCACGTAGGCCAGGGATCCGTCGACCGCCACCAGAAACGTGCCGCCCCTTTGGGTGAGGTAGGTGTCGCGGGGCACGTAGGTGCGCCAGTTGCCCAGCACCTCCACCATGTTTTGCAGCCGCACGGTGGCCAGCTCAAACGGCCTCAGCGTGCCTTCGCTGCCCGCCAACCGGAACAGGGGCCAACGCAGCCGGGCCGGAGCCTGGCGATCGCCGGTATAACCCCGCAGCACTTCGGCAAGGGTGCCTGGAGAGCCGATGCCAGCGCACATCAACATCAGGTTCGGCCAGGGGCCAGCAGGAGTGGCCAGCCCGCCATAGAGATCAAGCGCCTGATGCAGCCGGTTGTCGGCTTGCACCGTGAGCCGTTCGGGGGGAAAGCCCGTGAAGAGGCAGAACCGATCGCGGCCGGCGGCATTGCCGATCGCGAAGGCATGCAGCCCCATTCCCGCCTGCTCCAGCTGGGGCAGCACCGGCACCAGGGCCTGGGCGTACTCCAGGCTGTCGAAGTCGCCCAGCTGGCCCCATACCACCACGAGGCGGCGACCGCTCTCCATGCCTGGGATATCCCGCAGGGCTTCGATCAATGGATCGCTCATCCTTTTTTCGGCAGCTTCAGACCGTCACCGGTCACCACATAGCCGCTCAGGGCTAACAGGAAGACGCTCAGGCAGAAGAACGCCAGCGACACCCCATCGGTGATCGGGATCGTGAGCATCGCTTTGAACGCGGTCACGATCAGGGCCACCACCAGCACCTTGACCAGTTTCTCCTTGAGCTGATCCAGGTTGCGGATATCGAGCAGGCCCGTTCCACCGGTGTCCTCCTCGCGCGCCGCTTCGATGGGTGAGATCAGTAATTCATAGATGCCGTAGCCAAAGATTAGCAGTGCGATGCCGATCAAGTAGAGGTCGATTCCTGTCACCACATCAGACAGTACGGCGATAAAGCCCTTGCCTTTCATCCCGTAGGAGCCCAGTTTTATCAGGGCTCTCGTCACTTCCAGCGTGCCCAGGATGAAGGTGGCCATGCTGCTTAGCAGGCTCATCACCACGGGCAACAGCGCAATGAGGCGCACCCGCCACATCGCGTGCTCCAGCCGGTGTTCCAGGCGTTTGATGGACGGCCTGCGGGTCATCGGATCGCTACAGCTGCCGGGCATCATCTCTGTATGACCGTCCCTGTACAGGGAGTGGTCTGGATACAGCGGGATCTATACCGTGAAGTCAGACGCCATCGACAGTGGCCGAGCAACCACGTTTCCTCAAATTTCTGCGGGGTGATCGGCGCTCTGCGGAACGTCGCAGCGACAGCGCGTCGCCAGCGCCTGACAGCGAGCGGCGTCTCCTGCAGAGGCGCGCCAATGCTGCAAGCCGCCGCCGCTCTGAGCGGCGGCCGGTTCCTTTGGGGCCTGGTGCTCCATCAGGCGCGCTGATCAATTCGGCCGGTGTGCCGCTGCACGTGAATCTCTGGGACGTGAGCGAGGGCGGAGTGTGCGTGGTGGCCAAAGGCGAGATTGTGGATCGCCCCGGAACGGTGATGGTGCTCGAACTCCACTCCGGCGTGGGCGTGGAGAACGTGCGCTTCGAGATGCAGCTGGTGTGGGCGGCATTCGATGAAGGCTGTTATGGCACCTTCGTGGGGTTGCAGTTCCCTGAGGGGCAGACGCTCCCGAGAGGGACCTTCCTCGATCGCTACCTCAGCCTGGAGCTCCCAAATTGATGCTCTCTCATGCGGCCTGCAGTTCCGGCTCGCGGTAGGGGAGGAAGTTGGCTTTGCGGGTGCCGCAGATCGGGCAGGTCCAGTCTTCGGGAATGGCCGCAAACGGTGTGCCGGCCGCAATACCCGACTCGGGATCACCGATGGCTGGGTCGTAGATCATCGAGCACACTTTGCAGATCCACTTGCCTGGCACCGGCTCCGGGGCTTCTCCCGCTGTGCCTTTGCCCTGAAGGGCCTCGAGGGCCACGCCGTAGCGCTCAGCGTGGTGCTGCTCGATCGGGGCCAGGAATCCGAAGTTGCTGGCGGCACGACGGAAGATCGCCGCATGATCCTTGGATTCACCGGCCTGGTCGTCGAATTCAGCGGCAGCCTCGCCATCGCGATCGGCGCGTGCTTGGGCGGCGAACTCCGGATACATCGTTGTGTACTCATAGGTTTCGCCCTCGATCGCCAGCTGCAGGCAACGGGCCAGCACCTGCTGTTTCTGCGCTTCGCTGAGGCTGGCGGGATCCTCAATCACCAGCTCTGGGTGCAGTAGCCGGAAATGGGCGAACGCGTGCTCGGTTTCTTGGTTGGCGGTGTCGCGGAACAGGCGGGCCAGATCGGGGTTGCCCAGCTGTTTGGCCACCTCCGCAAAGAACAGGTATTTGCGGTTGGCCATGCTTTCGCCCCCGAAGGCGGCTTCAAGGTTGGCCTGGGTGCTGGGGTTGGAGAGATCCATCGCGACGCATCGCTGGTTGGCGCCAAGTCTGTCTGTCTTTGCTCACGCCCCGCATGAACCGATGTGTTCAGAGCTTCCTTCCACTGGTGGTTGTGGCTAGTCCAGAACCGTGCCCTCTGGCAGGAGAGCCGGTATGGCGGTTCCATTGGTTGTTGATCCGCCCGTGCTGCGCGAAAGCGGCCAGCGGGAGGTGTTCTGCGGACTCACCTCGATTGTGTGGCTGCACCGACGCATGCCGGATGCCTTTTTTCTGGTGGTGGGCTCGCGCACCTGCGCCCACTTGATCCAGAGCGCCGCCGGGGTGATGATTTTCGCCGAACCCCGCTTCGGCACAGCGATTCTGGGGGAGCGGGATCTGGCAGGGTTGGCCGATGCCAACGCCGAGCTCGACCGGCTGGTGGCCCAGCTCCTGCAACGACGGCCCGAAATTCGCACCCTGTTTCTGGTGGGCAGCTGCCCCAGCGAGGTGATCAAGCTCGATCTGGCCAAGGCCGCTGAGCGCCTCAACCAGCAGCACCATGGCCGGGTGCAGGTGCTCAACTACAGCGGCAGCGGCATCGAAACCACCTTCACCCAGGGGGAAGACGGCGCACTCCAGGCCCTGGTGCCGCTGCTGCCAGCCACAGATCAAGACCAGTTGTTGATCGTGGGCACCCTGGCCGATGCGGTGGAAGACCGGTTGGTGGGCTTGTTCCAGCGCATGGGCATCGGCCGGGTGGTGAGCCTGCCGCCGCGCCGCTCCACCGATCTGCCGGCGGTGGGCCCGGGCACCCGGGTGTTGCTGGCCCAGCCGTTCCTCTCCGGCACCGCCCGGGCCCTGGTGGATCGCGGGGCCCAGCTGATCAGCGCTCCCTATCCCCTCGGCGTGGAGGGCAGCCGGGCCTGGATGGCAGCGGCGGCCGATGCCTTTGGCATTGCGGCCGCCCAGGTGGCCCAGGTGTTGGATCCATTGGTGGAGCGTGGGCTGCAAGCGCTGGCACCACATCGGGAACTGCTGACGGGCAAGCGGCTGTTTCTGCTGCCCGATTCCCAGTTGGAGATCCCCCTGGCGCGCTTTCTGTCCCGCGAATGCGGGATGGAGCTGGTGGAGGTGGGTACGCCCTATCTGGATCGACAGCTGATGGCCTCTGAGCTGGAGTTGTTGCCGCCGGGCACGTCGCTGAGCGAGGGGCAGCATCTGGAAAACCAGCTCGATCGTGTGCGGGCGGCGCGGCCTGATCTGGTGGTGTGCGGCATGGGCCTGGCCAACCCCCTGGAAGCCGAAGGGATCGCCACCAAGTGGTCGATCGAGCTGGTGTTCAGCCCGATCCACGGCTGCGATCAGGCCGCCGATCTGGCCGAGCTCTTTTCGCGCCCCCTGCGGCGCCATTCGTTGCTGCAGTTCAACTGATGGAACTCACCCTCTGGACGTACGAAGGCCCCCCGCACGTGGGCGCCCTGCGCGTGGCTACCTCGATGGAGGGCGTGCATCTGGTGTTGCATGCCCCCCAGGGCGACACCTACGCCGATCTCCTGTTCACCATGATCGAGCGCCGCGACCGGCGCCCGCCCGTGACGTACACCACTTTTCAAGCGCGGGATCTCGGTGGCGATACCGCGGAGTTGGTGAAGCGAGCGATCGCCGATGCCGCTGCGCGGTTTCAGCCGGAAGCGCTGCTGGTGGGGGAGAGCTGCACCGCTGAACTGATTCAGGACCAGCCCGGCGCCCTCGCGGCAGGCATGGATCTGGGCGGGATTCCGGTAGTGAGCCTGGAGCTGCCCGCCTACTCCAAGAAGGAGAACTGGGGCGCGGCTGAAACCTTCTATCAACTAGTGCGTGGCCTGCTGAAAGGCCAGGTGCCAGAGCCCAGTAGTCCCAGGCCGGATCCGGGGCAGTGGCGGGAGCAGGGGCGTCGGCCCCGGGTGAATCTGCTGGGCCCCACCTTGCTTGGATTCCGCTGTCGCGACGACGTGGCCGAAATCAGCCGCTTGCTCGACGGCTACGGCATTGAGGTGGCTGTGGTGGCCCCACTCACCGCCAGGTCCTCGGATCTGCTGCGAATCCCCAACGCCGACGCCAACGTGTGCCTCTATCCAGAGGTGGCAGCCACGGCCTGCAGCTGGCTGGAGCGCCAGTTCGGCATGCCGGTGGTGCGCACTGTGCCCATCGGCATTGGTGCAACCACGGCGTTTCTCCGGGAGATCCATGAGGTGCTGCAGTTGCCGCTGCCGCCGCAGCTTCAGCCAGGCCCACAAGGCGCAGCAGCGCTGGAGCGACAGTCGCGTTTGCCCTGGTATTCGCGCTCGGTGGATTCCACGTATCTCACCGGTAAGCGCGTGTTCATCTTTGGCGATGCCACCCATGCCATCGCCGCTGCCCGCATCGCCAGCGGGGAGCTGGGCTTCCAGGTGGTGGGCCTGGGCAGCTACAGCCGCGAGCTGGCCCGGGAGGTGCGCGCTGCAGCCCGTGATCTTGGCCTGGAGGCGTTGATCACCGACGACTACCTGGCGGTGGAGGCGGCCATGGCCGAGGCGGCGCCGGAGCTGGTGCTCGGAACCCAGATGGAGCGCCATAGCGCCAAACGGCTCGGGATTCCCTGTGCCGTGATCAGTGCGCCGTTGCATGTGCAAGACGTGCCGGCTCGCTATTCACCCGTGATGGGCTGGGAGGGTGCCAGCGTGCTGTTCGACAGTTGGGTGCACCCGCTGATGATGGGCCTGGAGGAGCATCTGATTGGCATGTTCCGCCATGATTTCGAGTTCGTGGATGGCCACCGCAGCCATCTTGGGGATAGCCCTCCTGCTACTTCAGCTGGTTCAGCTGAGGCACCTGTGGTGGCTGCGGAATCGCCCTTGCCTGGGCTGAGCTGGAGTCCCGATGGCGAAGCGGAGCTGGCCAAGATTCCGTTTTTTGTGCGCGGCAAGGTGCGGCGCAACACCGAGACCTACGCCCGTCAACATGGCCTCTGTCAAATCGATACCGAGGCGCTGTACGCCGCCAAAGCTCACTACAGCCGCTGATGCCCTACATGCAGGTGGTGGGTTCGTCCACAGATTGGGTATTTGCACCTAGTGATCGTGCGCAGATCACCACATTGGCTAGATGGCTGGTTGTGGATGTTGCGCTTTGCACGCCTGATGCTTGAAGGGCTCTGTTGCAGGCTTTGGATGGAATGTATGGTTTCCGGTTCCAAGGATGACAGCCACGCTTCATCGCCCTGATGGTGAGGGCAGTGTTCAGGTGCATCAGGATCCGGCACTGCACATTCAGGAAGGTGCCCTGGTGATTGCCGTCTACGGCAAAGGTGGGATTGGTAAGAGCACCACGAGCTCCAACCTGTCGGCCGCGTTCTCAAAATTGGGAAAGCGGGTGCTGCAGATTGGCTGCGATCCCAAGCACGACAGCACCTTCACGCTCACCAAGCAGATGGTGCCCACGGTGATCGACATCCTTGAAACCGTGGATTTTCACACCGAGGAGCTGCGTCCGGAGGACTTCGTCTTCCCAGGTTTCAACGGGGTCCAGTGCGTGGAGTCCGGTGGTCCGCCGGCGGGAACGGGTTGCGGCGGTTACGTGACCGGGCAAACGGTGAAGTTGCTCAAGGAGCACCACCTGCTGGAAGACACCGATGTGGTGATTTTTGATGTGCTGGGCGATGTGGTGTGCGGTGGCTTTGCGGCGCCGCTGCAACATGCCGACTACTGCCTGATCGTGACGGCGAATGATTTCGACTCAATCTTTGCCATGAACCGCATCATTGCGGCGATCCAGGCCAAGGCCAAGAACTACAAGGTGCGTCTGGGTGGTGTGGTGGCCAACCGCAGCAAAGACACCGATCAGATCGATCGCTTCAATACGCGGGTGGGCATGCGCACCATGGCCCACTTCCCCGATCTCGATGCGATCCGCCGCTCACGCCTGAAGAAGTGCACCATCTTCGAGATGGAGGCTACTCCGGAGGTTGAGGCCGTGCAGAACGAATACCTTCGGTTGGCCCAGGCCATGCTCGACAGCGTGCAGCCACTGGAAGCTGAGTCCCTCAAAGACCGTGAGATCTTTGATCTGCTGGGATTCGACTGATCGTTATTCGGGGTTGAAGCTGAACGGCAGTGGCTGCGGCAGCTCCAGTTCCGTGAAGTCGCTGCTGTTGGTGTCGGCCAGTTCCAGATTGAAGAACAGCGCCTGGGCTTCCGGGAAATAGGGCCCGGCATGCCAGCTGCTCGGGTGGAGCTTCAGGATGACGCCCGCCGGGATCCGAAACAGGCGGACCAACTCCGGCTCCGGCTGAGTCAGCTCCGGCTGAGGTGGGGCCAGCACGATCCACCAGGGCTTGGCGTCGGCTGATGCCAAGCACTGGCTGCAGCGGCTATGGCGCCCCAATCGCTCCACCCGCGGCTCCCGGTGCTCCAGCGCCATCAGCCAAAAGCGTGGTTTGCCCTGATCCAGCTGCAGCTCCGCATCGCCGGGGCCGAAATCCACCCCGTTGGGCATCGGCAGCACCAGCTGCCCATAGGGCGCGATCGCCTCAGGCGAGGGGTCCGTGGGCCGGAGCTGGTGCATCGCCAAAGGCTGCCGCGTGCTCAACGCCCCCTGTTGGATTCGAACCAACGACCGGCTGCTTAGAAG
>CAIOXF010000003.1 GCA_903862155.1 uncultured cyanobacterium
ATCAAGCGGGCCTATCGCCGCCTGGCCAAAGACCACCACCCCGACCTGGGCGGCGATGTGGAACGCTTCCATCGCCTCGATGCCGCCTACCGGCTGCTGATCGCCTGATGGCCCCCACCCTCGAGCAACTGGAGCAGTGGGCCTCTGGGCGGGGCTTGATGCTGCGGGTCCAGAGCGGCCGGCCCCTGGGGGTGCTCCACGCCATCCGGGCCGGGGTGGCCACCCAGCACCCTGACGGCCGGCTGCTGCTGCTGGGGGAGCTGAAGGGCTGGGCCTGGCCCACGGCCGATGGCCTCCATCTCGACACCCTCCAGGTGGCTGGCCGCCAGGCAGGTGCTCGCCATCAGGGTGTAGGGCCCTTGCTGGCCGCGGCAGCCTTCGCCTGGGCCCTCGAGCTCACCCCTTGCCGCCGGGCCCGGATCCTCGCCATTCGCGACGACGACCACCAGCACCGGCGCCTGGTGCGCTACTTCCGGCGTCTGGGGTTCACTCCCATCCGTGAGCTGGGGGCCGGGGTGCTGGATCTGGGCCCACGGCTGGTGTGGGGTGGCTCGGGCCTGTTGATGCAGGTGGACTGCGCTGAAGGTTTGGCGAGGAGCGCAGCCCAGCTCACAGGCTGAGCTCGAACTGCAGACCGGCGGCCACGATCGAGCGCACATCGCCGCTGCCGCCGGGGTTGAGGATGAGCTGGATCACGGGGCCCAGCGCCAGGCTGCTGCTGAGGGCCGCGTTGTAGTTCAGCTCGATCACGCCCTCGTAGCTCTGACCAGAGGCCAGGGAGGGCCCAAAGCTGGTGCGCCCCAAGCCCAGAGCCAGCACGTCGTGGGGGCGGCTGCGCATCGGTCCCTGCACGGCCCAACCCGCACTCAAAAACAGCGGGGCTGAATTGTTGCTCGGGTCGAGCCCCACATTCACCCCGGCCCAGAGCCGGTGATCCAGGCCGAACGGCAAGGTGAGCGGCAGGCTGAGGGCGCCGTACACCACCCGGTTGGTGCCCTGCACATCCGTGTTGCTGGTGATCGCGCCCAGCTGCAGCCGTGGATGGGGCAACTGGCGTTCAATGCGGCGCTGGCCCAGCTGGATCGGCTCCTCCAGCCGTTTGGTGCCCGGCAGGTTGGTGAAGGTCCACTGCACCAGCTGGGTGCTCCCCTTGAATTGGGGCTGGAGTGGATCCACACCGAACAGTTCGGCCAGCTGGGTTTGGGAATCCAGCCAGTAGGCACCCAGTTGCACCGTTCCGGCCTGTCCTAGGTGCAGGCTCGCCTGGGCTCCGGGGGCCACCAGGGGATTGATCGGCAGCCCGAACACCGTGAGGTTCAGGGTGTTGTCGAGGGCCGAATGCACGTAGAAATCGAGGATGGGGATGTCGACGAAGTCGGGGTTCAGCGACATCAAGCCACCCTTCAGCGACAGGGGCCCCAGCCCCTCCTTGCGCTCCAGCGTGGCTTCGGTGAGCCAGAGCCCGCTGGGGTGGTTGGTGGACTGCAGCGGGAAGGCGGCGCCCACGTTGAGCCCGTAATTCACGGGCCCGTTGATCTGCATCAGCTGGGTGTTCACCGTCCAGTGGTCGGCCTCGCTCCACTGGCTCGGCTCCTTTGCCAGGCCGCTGCTGAAGCTCGCGCCGATGGTGAGCTGCTGGCTCCAGGCTCCGCTGCTGAACAGACCCCCACCGTTGGCGAGGGGCTCCGCCTCGAGCTCCACGCTGAACTCCATCCAGGGGGGGAGTTTCAGCGCGTCATGCAGCGACAGCCCCGGCCCCGGACCTTCGACGGGGCGAAAGTTCGGGGCCAGCGGAGTGTCGGGATCGGGATTAGGACTGCCCGGCTGGGGCTGCGCCAGCAGGGGTTGACTCGCCGCGGCACAAAGGGCCATCAGGCCCAGCCACCAGCGGCGCGGCTTCGTCGCCCGCGTGGTAGCTGCTGCGCACCAGCGGACCACTGCGCACCTGGGCGAAACCGAGGTCTTGGGCGATGGCACCCAGCTTCTCGAATTCCTCCGGCCGCCAGTACCGCGCAACGGGGATGTGGGCCAGAGACGGGCGCAAGTATTGCCCCAGGGTGAGGCGTTGGCAATCACAGGCCCGCAGGTCGCGCATCGCCTGCACCACCTCCTCGAAGCTTTCGCCCAGGCCGAGCATCAGGCCGCTCTTGGTGGGGATCTGGGGCGCTAGTTCGCGGGCCGCGGCCAGCAGCCCCAGGGAGCGGGCGTAGGTGGCGCCGCGGCGCACCTCCCCCTGGAGCCTCTGCACTGTTTCGAGGTTGTGGTTGAAGCACACCGGCTCCGCGGTCAGCACCTGCGCCAGGCGCTGGCGTTGGGCCCGTTGGCCCTCCTCCAGGTCGCGGTGGCCGCCCCAGAAATCGGGGGTGAGCACCTCGATCGCCACCAGCGGATTGCGCCGGCGGATGGCCGCCATCGTGCTGGTGAACAGGCTGGCGCCGTGGTCGGCCAGGTCGTCGCGGGCCACGGCGGTGAGCACCACGTAGCGCAGGCCCAGGGTGTGCACCGCCTCGGCCACCCGCTCCGCTTCCTCGGGATCGAAGGGCACCGGGGCCAGTCCCTTCTCCACCTGGCAGAACGCGCAGCTGCGGGTGCAGATCGGCCCGCCCAGCAGGAAGGTGGCGGTGCCGGCGGCGTAGCACTCGCCGCGGTTGGGGCAGCGCCCCTCTTCGCAGATGGTGTGCAGCCGCTGCTGCTTCACCACCCCCTGCACCGCCTCCAGCTCACTGGCGTTGCCGATGGGGGAGCGCAGCCAGTCCGGCAGACGCTCGCTGGGCTTGATGGTGCTGTAGCGGCTCATGCTCACTCCACCGCCCGGCGACCCTCCAGGGCGCGCGCCAGGGTGACCTCATCGGCGTAGTCCAGTTCGCTGCCCACCGGCAGGCCGTAGGCGATGCGGCTCACCGTGGTGAAGGGCTTGAGCAGCCGCGCCAGATAGAGGCTGGTCGTGTCGCCCTCCACGCTGGGGGTAAGGGCCAGGATCACTTCCTCCACGGGCGGTTCGCTGGCGTGCTCGCCGCTGCCCGCCACCCGCTCCACCAGCGGCTGAATCTGGAGCAGCTCCGGGCCGATGCCATCCATCGGCGAGATCAGTCCGCCCAGCACGTGGTAGCTGCCCTTGAACTCCCGGGTGCGCTCCAGGGCCAGCAGGTCGCGCGAGTCGGCCACCACGCAGAGCTGGCCGTTGCGGCGTTGGTCGTTGCGGCAGATCTCGCAGAGCGGATCGGCCGAGAGGTGGAAGCAGCGGCGGCAATGGCCCACCTGGCTGCGGGCCGCCAGCAGCGCATCCGCGAAGCTGCGGATCTGGTCTTCCGGCTGGCGCAGCAGGTGCAGGGCCAGCCGCTGGGCGGTGCGCGGGCCGATGCCGGGCAGCCGCTCGAACTGCTCGATCAACCGTGCCAGGGGGCGGGTGTAACCGCTCATGCCTTCACCCGGATCCCTGGTCCGTTGCCGGTGGAGCGAATCTAAGGAGTACGGGTCAGCACAATGGGGTCCCACGCCCACCCCGTGATGCCCGTTCTGCGCCGTCTGTTCCCCCTGCTGTTGGCAGTGGTGCTGGCCGGTTGCAGCGCGGCGGCGGCGGGCCTGAACTCCTATCAGAGCCCCGACGGTCGCTACGCCTTCCTCTATCCCACCGGCTGGACGCGGGTGCAGGTGACCGGCGGTCCCCAGGTGGTGTTTCACGACCTGATCAACAGCGATGAGACCCTCTCGCTGGTGGTGTCAGACGTGACGCCAGAGAGCAACCTCGAGGAGCTGGGCAGCGCCGTGGCGGTGGGTGAGCGCCTCCGCCGCATCGCCATCGCCCCAGAGGGCAGCGGCCGTGTGGCCGAGCTGGTGCACGCCGATCAGCGTGAGCAGGGCAGCCGCACCTTCTACGACCTCGAATACAGCGTGCATCTGGCCGACCGCGACCGCCACGAGTTCGCCACGGTGGTGGTGGATCGGGGCCGGCTCTACACCTTTGCCGCCAGCACCAACGAGATCCGCTGGCCCAAGGTGAAGGCCCTGTTCGAGCAGGTGGTGACCTCCTTCTCCCTGTTGGTGTGAGCCGCCAGCCATGAGGGTTGCCGTTGTTGGCGGTGGCCTGGCGGGATCGCTGCTCGCCCTGGAGCTCGCCGCCCGGGGGCTGGAGGTGCAGCTCATGGATCGCGGCCTGGATGGTGCTACGGCCCTGAGCTATGGGGCGGTGGCGGCCTGGGCCGCTCCGCCCACGCCCCTGGGCCGCAGGATGCGCGGCGCTCCTCGGCTGTGGCGGGAGCTGCAGCAACGCCACGGTGCGCTGGGTTGGACGCGGCGCTGGTTGCGGCTCAACCGCGCCGGATGGCTGGGCCGGCTGCCGCTTCCCTGCGGCCAGGTGGAGGCCGGCCCTGTCCTGGCGGCCTTGCCGGCGGTGCTCCAGCGCCAGGGCGTGCGCTGTGTGCCGGCGACCGTGCAGGCCCTGG
>CAIOXF010000004.1 GCA_903862155.1 uncultured cyanobacterium
ACGGCACCCCAGCCGTGCGGGAGCTCACCCAGCAGTTCAACGCGATGCTGGAGCGGCTGGAGCAGGGGCGGCTGGAGCGCGCCACGATGCTGGCCGGCATCGCCCACGACCTGCGCAGCCCGATCACCCGGCTGCAGCTGCGAATGGCCCTGGCCAGCCAGCGGGTGCTCCGGGCCGAAGAAACGGCGCGGGCCCAGGCCGATCTCGATGCGATCAGCCGCATCACCAGCCAGTTCATGGCCTACGCCGCTGGCAGCACCACCGAGGCCTTGGTGGAACTGGATCTGGCGGAGCTGGTGGGGGAAGCGGCGGCCGGGCTGGAGGTGCTGGTGGAACTGGAGCTCAGTCCGCTGCGGGGTTGGGTGCGCCCCACAGCCCTGAGCCGGGCCGTGACCAACCTGGTGGACAACGCGTTGGCCTACGGGAAGCCGCCCCTGCGGATCAGCCTCAGCGCACCGGCCGGGGTGCCCGATGGGTTCCTGATCACCGTGGCCGATTGCGGCAACGGCATCCCAGGCGGACTATGGAGCCGGGCGCTGGAGCCGTTCCAGCGGCTCGATCCAGCCCGGGGCGGCAGCGGCCATTGCGGGCTGGGGCTGGCCATCGCCCGGGAGGTAGCCCTCAGCCATGGCGGCGCGCTGCGCTGCCAGCAGCTGCAACCCAGCAGTGCTGCACCACAAACCTTCGCCGTGCTGCTCAGCGGCCGGTCACATCCGGTCACAACTTGAGCGGTGGAAGTCATGGTTCAGCCATACGGTGCGGGCACGGTGGAACCGTTCCATGGAGTTCTTCGCCATGACCCGCTCCAACCCCCTGGCCGCCGCCGCCCTCTCCAGCGCCCTGGTGGGCGCCCTCAGCCTGGGCAGCGCCGCCAATGCCCAGAGCAACCCCCAGCCTCAGCAACCCGATGGGCGCGGCCCCCGGCGCATGTTGGTGATGCCGAAGCTCACCCCGGAGCAGCAGCAGAAGTTGTTCCCCGACCGCAAGGCGCTGTTGCAGCGGGAGCAGCGGGAGCGGGTGGCGATCCTGCAGCGAAGCCAGAGTTGCGTGAACCGGGCCGGCACCCCCGATGCCCTACGCAGTTGTTTGATGCAGGAACGCCGCGACACGATGGCGATGCGCCAGCGCTTCCAGGGCGAGATGCGAGAGCTGTTTGAGAAGAACGGCATTGACTATCCCCAGTTGGAGCGCAAACCGCAGCGCCGCGAACCCGCCGGCAAACCCATCGAAACGATCTGAGCCCACCGATCAAACCGTGATGCCGCCCCTGGTGCTGGTGCATGGCCTGTGGGACACCCCACAGCTGTTCAACAGGCTGAAGCGCGAACTGGGAGACCGGCGTGAACCGCTGCTGATCCCCCATCTGCCGCACCGGCTGGGGGCCGTGGGGCTGCTCGAGCTGGCGGAGCTGCTCGGCAGCCACATCGAAGCGGTCTTCGGCAGCGAGGAGCCGATCGACCTGCTCGGCTTCTCCATGGGCGGCGTGATCGTGCGCACCTGGATCCAACTGCTGGGGGGCCACCGCCGTGCCCGCCGCTTCCACTGCGTGGGCAGCCCCCAGCGCGGCACCTGGGCCGCCCAACCCGTGCCGGGCCGCCTCTTGCGCGGCATCGCCGACATGAAACGCGGCAGCGACCTATTGCGCCAGCTCGATGCCGACCTCTCCACCCTCGAGCCAGTGGACTGCCGCAGCTACTACTGCACCACCGACATCACCGTGTTCCCCGGCTGGCAGGCCCACCTGCCGATCGGCCCCGCCATGGCGATGCCGGTGTTCACGCACCGGCAACTGATTGCTGATCCGCGGGCGTTGGAGATTTTGAGCCGGGAGTTGTTGCTTCAGTAGCTACAGCAAATTCGCCGCCAGCTCGGCCAGTTCGCTGCGCTCGCCCCGCAGCAGGCTCACATGGCCCGCCAGGCGCTGGCCCTTGAAGCGTTCCACCAACCAGGTGAGGCCGTTGCTCTCGGCATCCACGTAGGGATTGTCGATCTGATACGGATCACCAGTGAGCACGATCTTGGTGCCCTCGCCCACGCGGGTCACGATCGTTTTCACCTCGTGGGGGGTGAGGTTCTGGGCCTCATCCACGATCATGAACTGGCGCGGAATCGAGCGGCCACGGATGTAGCTGATCGCCTCCACTTCCAGCAGGCCCATCGTTTTCAGATCGGCCCAGCTGCTGCGCGGCGGCCGGCCACCACTTCCGCCGCGGCCACCTTGGTGCCTGGGTTCTTCGCCCGCTCCGAGCAGAAACTCCAGGTTGTCGATGATCGGCTGCATCCAGGGGCCCATCTTTTCCTCCAGATCCCCCGGCAGAAAGCCGATCTCCTTGCCCAGTGAGATCACCGGCCGGGTCACCAGCAACCGGTCGTAGAGGCGCTCATCGGCCACCTGGTGCAAGCCAGCCGCCAGAGCCAGCAGCGTTTTACCCGTGCCCGCCTTGCCCACCAGGGTGATCAGCTGCACCGCCGGATCCAGCAGCAGATCCAGGGCAAAGGTCTGCTCCCGGTTGCGGGCCTGAATCCGACCCAACTTCACCTTCGGGGCCTTCTGGAGCGGATGCAGGGCCTGGGTGGCCGCGTCGTAGCGGGCCAGGAGGGTGTGGCTGGGCTGGAGCTGATCAATCAGCGTGACGCCCTCGTTGGCCTGCAGGGCCTTGATCCCCGCCGCCTCCAATGGCAGCTCGGCAGCCGGCAGACCGGCGGGATCTTTCACCAGGTCCATCTGCTCGGCGCTCACCCACAGCTCGCAGAAGCCGGGGTAGAGATCGGCGATGTCCACCTTGTCGGTGGTGTAGTCCTGCGCGATCAGCCCCACCGCATCGGCCTTGATGCGCAGGTTGGTGTCTTTGGTTACAAGCACCACGGGCGGCTCGCCGCCGCGCACGCTCTCCAGCCGGTGCTGCTCCAGCGCCACCGCCAGGATGTTGTTGTCGCCGTTGCCGGCCTTGAGCTCGGGTGGCAGCTGGCTGAGGGTTTCGCTGCGGCAGAACACCACCTTCAGCTCGGCGCCGCTCGTTTCATCGAGGGGCACCCCCTCGGCCAGGTTGCCCTTGGTGCGCAGCTCATCCAGCAGCCGCGACACCTGCCGTGCATTGCGCCCCTTCTCCGAGGGATCGCGCTTGAAGCGGTCGATCTCCTCCACCACCTCGATCGGGATCACCACATGGTTGTCCTCGAAGCGGGTGAGGGCCGCCGGGTCGTGCAGCAACACGTTCGTATCGAGCACGAAGGTCTTGCGCATCGCCCAGGGCCGTCAGCACTGGCTGGACGCTACGCCGAATTGCGAGGGAACAGCCCACCTACGCTCCGGCGATTCGCGCCGCGCCGCCGCCGTGCCCTTTTTGCTGCTCAAACTCCTGCTGCTGGCTGGCCTGCTGCTGGCCCTGGTGCTGCTGGTGCTGGAGCTGCGCCACCGCCTGCGGCCCGCCTCTCCCCTGCGCCTCACAGCCAGCGACTGGAAGGTGCTGCGCCAGGAGCAGGGCGTGCTGGTGAAGGGCACCGTCACGATCACCAACCCCCACCGGCGCATGGAGGTGTTCGTGCCGGAACTCACGGTGAAGCCCACCCTGCTGGGGCGCGGCTCCCTGGCCGGCGTGCACATCAGCACCGAGGTGATTCCCGAGCACCCCGATGAGCAGCCCCGGGCCGATGGCTACTGGTTTGCCTACATCGTGAAGGGGCGCAAGAGCACCGCCGCCCGCATCCGCCTCACGATCACCGCCGATCCCGGTGTGGATCTGCAGGCCCTGCTCGACACGCTCTGGGTGGAGATCCTCTGGGTGAGCTACGGGCCCTTCGGGCGCCTGCAGCGCCGCGACGGGATCCTGGTGCCCCTGCGCCGCCCCGGCGCCGCCAACCCCGCCACAGCCCGCTGGCGGGAAGGCGAGCGCTGCCAGGTGCTGCCGATCCGCACCCACCTGCTGGGTGTGCTCGACGATCCCGCCGAGGTGCTGCGGCACTACGCCGGCCAGGTGCTGCAGCCGGGCGACGTGCTCACCATCGGCGAAACCCCCCTGGCCGTGATCCAGGGGCGCTACCACCACCCCGAAACGGTAGAGCCCTCCTTCCTGGCCCGCCAGCTGTGCCGGGTGTTCCACCCCACCAGCTCCTTGGCCACCGCCTGCGGCCTGCAGAGCCTGATCGACATCTCCGGCCCCTCCCGCGTGCTGGTGGCCTGGCTGGTGGGCACCGCCCTCAAGCTGGTGGGCCTCAAGGGCTGGTTCTATCGGCTGGCCGGCGAGCAGGCCCGCCTGATCGACGACATCACCGGCACCACCCCCCCCTACGACCAAACGATCGTGCTGGGGCCCGACCAACCCGCCGCGTTCTGCAACGCCATGGCCAGCCAGCTGGGTGTGGCCGTGGCCGTGGTTGATGTGAACGACCTGGGGCGGGTGAAGGTGCTCGCCTCCAGCCAGGGCTGCGACGAGGCGCTGCTGCAGCGGGCGCTGCGGCCCAACCCCGCCGGCAATGCCAACGAGCGCACCCCGCTGGTGCTGGTGCGTCCGGCCTGAAGAGCTGAATACAGTGATGGCGGCCGCCCAAGCCACCGCCACCCGAGCCACCGCCATGAGCCAACCACCATGGCGCCCGTCCCCCGGTGAGGAGCCGTGGGGAGAGCTGTGCCGCATCGAACCCCTGGCCGGATGGCATCTGCCCCTGTTGGGCGACCCCGCCTTCCTGCCGCTCCATCCGGTGTTGCAGCGCGCCCTGCTGCTGGGCCTGCCGGAGCGGATCCTCAACGCCGTGGCCCGCCGCCCATCGCTGGCGCCCCAGGTGCTGGTGGCCTTCGCCCCCCGCAGCCAGGATGCCCTGGGGCTGATCGTGAGCCGCCGGCTCAACCGCAGCGGCAGCTGCTGGCAGCTCCAGCATCTGCGCACCACCCCCGCCGCCGACCGGCGCCGCCTGGGCGGAGCCCTGCTGCGCACCGCCATCAGTCGCGCCCTGGGCGCCCGCAGCTGGATCGCTGAGGGCTCCAGCCTCGATCCCGACCGCCTCGCCCTGCTGCGCGAGCAGGGCTTCCAACCCCTACGCACCGACCAGCTCTGGTGCTGGCAGCCGCCCGCGGAGGGCCCCAACCCGGGTCAGAGCCTGCCGGCGGAGCTGCGCCTGCAGCCGCTCACCGGCCGCAATGCCGCCCTGCTCTGGCATCTGGAGCAGGGGGCCTGCCCGGCCCAGCTGCGCCAGCTGCAGGATCGCCTCATCGAAGATCTGCTGGATCAGAGCCAGGGCCGGGGCTGGCTGCTGGTGGATCCCAGCCGCTCCCAGGCGGTGGCGGCCGCCCGCTGGACCGGCGAACACGCCGGCGGCGGCCACGACGTAGAGCTCACCCTGCAGGAGGGCTGGCAGCACCTGATGGGCAATGGTGCAGACGTGCTGTTGCGCCACGCCGCAAGCCACCTCGGTGGCGAGGGCCTGTGGCTGCGCAGCGATGTGCGCGACCAGCCCCGCCAGGCCTGGCTGGAGCGGCTCGGCGCCGACCACCGCGGCGAGCGGGTGCTGATGGCCCGCAGCGTGTGGAGCCGGCCGGCCCAGGCCATGGCGCAGCGCTCCGGCCGGCGCATCGAAGCCGTACTGGAGCAGCTGCAGCCGCGGCGGCGGCCCCTGCCCACGCCGGTGGGCCCCCACTGAGCCCTCGTCCCCATGGCCCGCAGCAAGCCCCAGCCCCGCTCGGTGCTGGCCCTCGATGTGGGCCGCAAGCGGATCGGCCTGGCGGGTTGCGATCCCCTGGGCCTCACCGTGCGCCCCCTGCCGGCCCTGGCCCGGGGCAAGTTCCCCGCCGATCTGGAGCGGCTGGAGCCCCTGGTGCGCCAGCGGCGTGTGGCGGCGCTGGTGGTGGGATTGCCCCTCGATGCAGCAGGCCAGCCCACGGTCCAGGCCGTGCACTGCCGCCGCTACGGCGAGCGGTTGGCGCGCGCCCTGGCCTTGCCCCTGGCCTGGGTGAACGAGCACGCCAGCAGCTGGGCCGCCGCTGAACGCCATGGCCTGCAGGGCGATCGCAGCGGCGCCCTCGACAGCGCCGCCGCCGCGTTGCTGCTGGAGCAATGGCTGGCGGAAGGCCCCGAACCCCAGCTGCCGCAGGCCCCGTCAGCGGATGAGCACAGGCCATCCCCTGACGGAGCGGCAGGCGTTGTTCCATCCTGAGAGCAGAAGCCTCCAAAGTCATGAGCCCCGAAGGACCCTCCATGGCCGGTGCCGGTGATGTGCCCACGGTGCTCGTGCGCGATTCCAGCGGCCGCCAGCTGCTCTGTTTCCTCGAACAACTGATCCCCCTCGACGGGCACGACTACGCCCTGCTCACCCCGGTGGACACCCCGGTGTGCCTGTTCCGCCTGGCCGAAGACGACGACGAGCCCGAGCTGATCGACACCGTCGATGCCACCGAGCCGATCCTGTCGGTGGCCGATGTGGTGCTGCAGGAGCACGACCTCACCCTGGTGCGCTCGGCCGTCACCCTCACCGTGAGCGGCGAGCTGGATGAGCCCGAACCCGAGGAACTCGACGACGAAGACGGCGAGGCCGACGACGAATCGGAAACCTATGAGCTGCTGGTGAGCTTCCTCGTCGACGACGAGGAATACGGCCTCTACATCCCCCTCGATCCGTTCTTCGTGGTGGCCCGCATGGAGGGCAGCGAAGCGGTGCTGGTGGAAGGCGAGGAGTTCGAGCGGGTGCAGCCCCGCATCGAGGCCGAGCTGGATGAGCGCGAGGGCGAGGGTTGATGGCGCTACCGCCCACCCTCCAAAGCCTGCTGCGACCCGACTGGGCCGTGAACGGCAGCCTGGCCCAGGTCCCGCTGCATGAGCTGATCGCCCGCCCCTCGCGGCCGATCCGCGCCCTGGTGCTCGACGTCGACCGCACCCTGCTGCCCCGGCGCCAGGCCCACCTGCCGGTGAGCATGCGCCACTGGCTGGAGGCGGCCCGCCAACAGGTGCCGATCCAGCTGCTCAGCAACAACCCTTCCCGCAGCCGCATCGGTGGCGTGGCCGAAGAGCTCGGCCTGCCCTTCACCACCTCCGCCGGCAAGCCCCGCCGCAGCGCCCTACGCCGGGTATTGGCCGAGCTCAACGTGCCGCCCGAGCACGTGGCCCTGATCGGCGATCGCCTGTTCACCGACGTGATCGCCGGCAACCGCCTCGGCCTGTTCACCGTGCTGGTGAAGCCGATTGATCCGCAAGGGGAGCCCTGCGAGCGCGACCGGCTGCAGAAGCTGGAGCTTCGCCTCGCCCGCTGGGCAGGCACCACAGTGCGCCCCACGGCCGGCTGAGGACAGGAACGATGCGTCGGGTGATCAAGGTGGGCACGAGCCTGCTGCGGGGCAACCGCGAGCGGCCCACCGCAGCCGTGATCGCCGATCTGGCTGCCAGCCTCAACCGGGCCCACCGTCGCGGCGAAGCCATGGCGCTGGTGACCAGCGGCGCCGTGGGTCTGGGCTGCCAAACCCTGGAGATGCAACAACGCCCCACCGAGGTTGTGGCGCTGCAGGCCGCCGCGGCCGTAGGCCAGGGCCGGCTAATGGCGCTCTATCAAGATGCCTTCGCGGTGCGCGGCCTAGCTGTGGCCCAGGTGCTGCTCACGCGCGGTGATCTGGCCTCCCGCCGCCGCTATCAAAACGCCAGCCGCACCCTCGAGCAGCTGCTGGAGTGGGGCGTAGTGCCGGTGGTGAACGAGAACGACACCCTCGCCACCGACGAGCTGCGCTTCGGCGACAACGACACCCTGTCGGCCCTGGTGGCCGTGGCCGTGGAGGCCGATGAGCTGATCCTGCTCACCGATGTGGATCGGCTCTACTCCGGCGACCCCCGCACCGATGCCAGCGCCCAGCCGATCGCCGAGGTGCGCGATCTCGAGGAGCTGGAGCGCCTCAGCGCCGTGGCCTCCGGCGGCGGCCAGTGGGGCACCGGCGGCATGACCACCAAGCTCGCCGCGGCCCGCATCGCCACCTCCAGCGGCATCCGGGTGCGGCTGGCCGATGGCCGCGA
>CAIOXF010000005.1 GCA_903862155.1 uncultured cyanobacterium
AGGCCTGGCTTGATCTGGCCTGAGGGCGCTCAGGATTCGCCGGCTTCGCTCGCTTCGAGCAAGGCGCCCACATGGGCGGCCGCGGCACTGGCCAGCCCCTCCAGCGCATACCCCCCTTCCAGGGCCGACACCAGCCGTCCCTGGCAATGGCGCTCAGCGATTGCGATCACCTCGCGGGTGAGCGCGGCGTAGTCGGCGTCGCTGAGGCGAAAGTCGGCCAGGGGGTCACCGATGCGGCCATCGAAGCCGGCGGAGATCAGCACCAACTGGGGTTGAAATGCCTCAGCGGCGCGGAGGAGTTGACTGCGCAGCGCAGTGAGCACCGCTTCCCCGCCGCTGCGGGCGGGCAGCGGGCAGTTGATCGTGAATCCTTCACCGGCCCCTTCCCCCCGGTCGCTGGCCCGGCCCGTGCCGGGGTACAGGGGCCACTGATGGGTGTTGAACAGCAGCACGCTGGGGTCGCTGCGGAAGATCGCAGCGGTGCCGTTGCCGTGGTGCACATCCCAGTCCACGATCAGCACCCGCTCGAGGCCGTGGTTGGCCTGGGCATGGCGGGCGGCCACGGCCACGTTGTTGAAGATGCAGAACCCCATGCCGCGGCTCGGTTCGGCGTGGTGGCCGGGGGGCCGCACCGGGGCGAAGGCGTTGCGCACCTGGCCGGTCAGCACCGCATCCACCGCGGCCATCACGCCGCCGGCCGCCAGCCGCGCCACAGCTTCGGAGTGCTCACAGATCGCGGTGTCGCCGGTGGAGAGCCAGGCATTGCCGTAGGCCACATCGCGTTCCACCGTGTGGAGGTAGCGCGGGCTGTGGCAGCGCAGCAGGGCCTCATCGTTGGCGGGGTAAGGCGAGATCGGCGTGCAGCGCTGCAGCAGGCCTTCCCGTTTCAGTTCGTCCAATAGGGCAGTGAGCCGTGCCGCCCGTTCGGGATGGCCGGTTCCGGTGTCGTGCTCGCCGTAGTGGGGCGACAGCACCAGGCCGGTGCCGGTTGTCGCTGCAGCCTTCGCCGCCCTTGCCTGCTCCACCGACGGCCTGCGCCTCCGCCCAGTATGAAAACGCCCCCCGACTGCACAACGGAGTGCCACAGCCTCCGGCCAAGGGCCGCCGCCGTTGCTAGCCAGGAGGTGTCGCCGGCGGGATGCGGTGGTTGGTGCAGCCCCCACGTTGACCCCGTCGATCCAGGAGCGGATTGCACGGTTGATCCGCCAACAGGGCGGCCGCGGTGATGCCCTGATCGAGGTGCTCCATCAGGTGCAGGAGCTGGAGGGCTACCTCAGCCCCACGTCCTTGCGGCAGGTGGCCAAGGGCCTGGGCCTGCCCCTGAGCCGGGTGCAGGGTGTGGCGAGTTTCTATCACTTGTTTCGGCTGGAGGCCCCCACACCCCACCGCTGCGCCGTATGCCTGGGCACGGCCTGCTTTGTGAAGGGCGGTGCCGATCTGGCCAAGGCCCTGGAGCGCTACCTCGGTGTGCGGCTTGATGATGCGGCAGGCAATGGCACCTGGGCCCTGCAGCACGTGAGCTGCCTGGGGGCCTGCGGCCAGGCGCCGGTGCTGGTGGTGGATGGGGCGATGCAGACCCACCTGCCGGTGGATCACCCCGATGCCCTGCAGCAGCGTTTTGCCATCGCCGGGTTGCCCGAGCCTGTGGCCTCCGCGGCCCAGGAGCCATGGTGAGCCCACCCCTCGCCACGATCCGCTGTTGCAGTGCCAGCGGCTGCCGCTCCGCCGGTGGTGAAGCGCTGCAGCACGCCCTGGAGAAGGCAGCAGCAGGCTGCCCCGAGGGTGTGGCGCCCCGCATCAAGCCGGTGGGCTGTCTGCGCCTCTGCGGCCGCGGGCCCCTGGTGGCCGTGGATGGGGCGGATGGCCTGAGCCGGCTTTACGGCGGCATGCCGCCGGAGCAGGCCGAGGCTCTGGTGCACGCCAACCCCGGTCCGCTGGAGCCCCATGCCATCGATGCGGCCCAGCCGTTCTTCGCGCTGCAGCGGCCGGTGGTGCTGGAGCACTGCGGCTTGGTGGATCCCGAATCGATCGACGACGCCATCGCCCTGGGCACCTACGCCCAGCTGCGGCGTGTGCTCGAGGAGTGCAGCCCGGAGCAGGTGCGCGAGCAGGTGAAGCGCAGCGGCCTGCGGGGCCGCGGCGGTGCCGGTTATCCCACGGGCCTGAAGTGGGACACCGTGGCTCTGCAGCCGCCCGGCCCCCGCTATGTGGTGTGCAATGCCGATGAGGGCGACCCTGGCGCCTTCATGGACCGCAGCGTGCTGGAAAGCGATCCGCACCGCCTGATCGAGGGCCTGGCGATTGCGGCGTATGCCGTGGGCGCGCACCAGGGGTACGTGTATGTGCGTGCCGAATACCCGCTGGCGATTGAGCGGTTGCGGTTGGCGCTCAAGCAGGCCCGCGCCAAGGGCTTCCTGGGGCCGAAGGTGGCCGGCACCAGCTTCGATCTGCGCCTGGAGGTGCGGGTGGGAGCCGGCGCCTACGTGTGCGGCGAGGAAACGGCGTTGCTGGCGTCGATCCAGGGCCAGCGCGGCACGCCGAGGCCCCGGCCGCCTTTCCCGGCCCAGCACGGCCTGTGGGATGCCCCCACCCTGATCAACAACGTGGAAACCCTCAGCGCCATCCCCGCGATCCTGCGGGAAGGGGGCGACTGGTATGCGGCCATGGGCACCGCCACCAGCAAGGGCACCAAGGTGTTTGCGCTTTCCGGCGCTGTGCGCCGCACTGGCCTGGTGGAGGTGCCGATGGGTACTCCCATGCGCACGGTGGTGGAGCTGATGGGGGGCGGTACGCCCGATGGCAGCCCGGTGAAGGCCGTGCAGACGGGTGGGCCATCTGGCGGCTGCATTCCTGCCCCGCTGCTCGACACGCCGGTGGACTACGAGAGCCTGCTGGCGCTCGGCTCAATGATGGGCTCGGGCGGGATGGTGGTGATGGGTGAAACCACCTCCATGCCCGAGGTGGCCCGCCATTTCATGCGCTTCAGCCGCAACGAGAGCTGCGGCAAGTGCATCCCGTGCCGGGCCGGCACCGTGCAGCTGGAGCAGCTGCTGGATCGCTTCGTGGAGCGCCGCGCCGTGCCAGGCGACATGGCGCGATTGGAGGAGCTGTGCACGATGGTGCGCTGCACCAGCCTGTGCGGGTTGGGCCAGGCGGCACCCAATCCGGTGCTCAGCACCTTGCGCCATTTCCGCGGCGAATACGAGGCGGCCTGCCGCGAACCGGCGATCTGCGAACCGCACACCGCTTGCCGCATGCCCGCTGCCGAGGGGGTGTCCCCATGAGCGTGCTCACCCTGAAGGTGGACGGCCGGGATGTGGCGGTGCCGGAGGGCGCCACGATCCTGCAGGCGGTGCGGGCTGCGGGTGCGTCGGTGCCGATGCTCTGCCACCTCGATGGCCTCACTCCGGTGGGGGCGTGCCGGCTGTGTTTGGTGGAGATCGGCGGCAGCCCCAGGCTCCAGCCTGCTTGCACCACCCCGGCCAGCGAGGGCATGGAGGTGTGCACCACC
>CAIOXF010000006.1 GCA_903862155.1 uncultured cyanobacterium
CCCGGCGAGATCGCCGTTCTGGCCACCGGCCCGCTCACCAGCGAACCTTTGGCGGAGCAGTTGCGCGCCTTCACGGGCCGCGCCGACTGCCACTTCTTTGATGCCGCCAGCCCGATCGTGGAGGGTGAGAGCATCGATCTCTCCGTGGCGTTCCGCGCCTCCCGCTACGACAAGGGCGACGCCGACTACATCAACTGCCCGATGAACAAGCAGCAGTACCTCGCCTTCCGCGAGGCACTGCTAGCCGCGGAACAGGCCGAACTCAAAGACTTCGAGAAGGAAAGCGCCACCTTCTTCGAGGGCTGCCTGCCGATCGAGGAACTCGCCCGCCGCGGCGAAGACACCATGCGCTACGGACCCCTCAAGCCCATTGGGCTATGGGATCCGCGCTGGGGCGATGTGAACGATGCCGACGTGCGCCGCACCAACCGGGCCTATGCGGTGGTGCAGCTGCGCCAGGAAGACAAGGACGGCCGGCTCTGGAACCTGGTGGGTTTCCAGACCAACCTCAAATGGGGCGAGCAGAAACGGGTGCTGCGCATGATCCCGGGGCTGGAGAACGCCGAGTTCGTGCGCTTCGGGGTGATGCACCGCAACACCTTCCTCGAAGCGCCCCAACTGCTGGATCCCACCCTGCAGTTCCGGGCGCGGCCCACGTTGCTGGCGGCGGGTCAGATCACCGGCACCGAGGGCTATGCGGCAGCGGTGGCCGGCGGCTGGCTGGCCGGCACGAACGCCGCCCGGCTGGCGCAGGGCCTGGAGCCCCTGCAGCTGCCACCCACCACGATGATCGGCGCCCTCACCCACTTCATCGCTGAGGCACCCAGCGAGAAGTTTCAGCCGATGCCCCCCAACTTCGGCCTACTGCCCGAGCTGCCGGAACGGATCCGCGACAAGCGGCGCCGCTACGGCGCCTACCGCGACCGCGCCCTGGCCGATCTGGCGCCCTACGCCGTTGGGGAGTCGTCGAAAGCGAGTGCCAAGTCGTTGGCCACAGCCTGAAGCCGCCGATCCCGCGTCCAGAACTGGGCCCCGGAGAGCAGGGCCGATGCCACCAGGTGCGCATCCACCCAGCCGTTCCCCCGCCCCATCAAGCGGCGGCGCTCGATCAGGGCGAGCACTTCCCCATCGCTGGCCTTCACGGCCTTGGGCAATGCCTGCAGCAGGGCCAGCACCTCGGTGCGGTTCCTGAGGTTTCCGCAGGCCATCTCACCCACCACCCAGTCGCTGCCCAGCACCTGCCCGCTCTCCAGGGCCCGAATCAGCCGGGGCTCACCTTGGCGCAGGTGATCCACCCACACCGAGGTGTCCACCAGGATCACGAGGCCGGGCGACGACGGGCCGGCACCGCAACCTCAGGCTCACTCCCGCCGAGAGCGGCCAGGCGCCGGGCGCTTTCCCGCTCGATCAGGGCCTGCAGCGCTGCTCTCAGCAGCGCACCCCGCTCCTGGACACCGCAGAGCTCCTGGGCCCGCTCCATCAGCGCATCGTCGAGGGTCACCGTGGTGCGCATCGCTATACCAGCGGGTGCAACCAAACCCTAGCCAGCATCAAAGGGCGCATCCATTGATGCCTTTGCTGATGCGGATGTTGCAACAGCCCGCTTCCTAGGGTCGCGCGCAGTGCCTGCCCCGCCGCCGTGACCTCCAGCGCCCTCGCCAGCTCCGCCACGGCCTGGGATGTGATCGTGATCGGCTCGGGCATCGGCGGCCTGGTGACCGCCTCCCAGCTGGCGGCCAAGGGCGCCAAAACATTGGTGCTGGAGCGCTACCTGATCCCGGGAGGCAGCGGCGGCAGCTTCAAACGCGAGGGCTACACCTTTGATGTGGGCGCCTCGATGATCTTCGGGTTCGGCGAGAAGGGGCACACCAACCTGCTCACCCGGGCCCTTGCCGATGTGGGCCAGCACTGCGACACGGTGCCGGATCCGGCCCAGCTCGAATACCACCTGCCCGGTGGCCTGAAGGTGGCCGTAGCCCGGAACTACGAGCAGTTCATCGCTGATCTCACCGCCCTGTTCCCCCACGAAGCGAAGGGCATCCGCGCCTTCTACGACGCCTGCTGGCAGGTGTTCAACTGCCTCGATGCGATGCCGCTGCTGTCGCTGGAGGATCCGGCCTACCTGGCCAAGGTGTTCTTCCGCGCGCCGCTGGCCTGCCTGGGGCTGGCACGCTGGCTGCCGTTCAACGTGGGCGATGTGGCCCGCAAACACATCAATGATCCGGCGCTGCTCAAGTTCATCGACATGGAGTGCTTCTGCTGGAGCGTGATGCCGGCAGACCTCACCCCGATGATCAACGCCGGGATGGTGTTCTCCGATCGCCATGCCGGCGGGATCAACTATCCCAAGGGCGGCGTTGGCGTGATCGCCGAGAAGCTCGTGGCGGGCCTGGAGGCCCATGGCGGCGCGATCCGATACCAGGCGCGCGTTACCAAGGTGTTGATCGAGAACGGCAAGGCGGTGGGGGTGCGGCTGGCCAATGGTGGGGAGCTGCGCGCCAAACGGGTGGTGAGCAACGCCACCCGCTGGGACACCTTTGCCACCCCAGAAGAGTCCAGCAACGTGGCGCGCCCGAAGAGCGCCGCGCTGGTGGATGCGGAGCACACCCCGGCCGCCGAAACCACCTGGCGCAAGCGCTACAAGCCCTCCCCCTCCTTCCTCTCGCTGCACCTGGGCATTGATGCCTCGGTGGTGCCGGAGGGATTCCAC
>CAIOXF010000007.1 GCA_903862155.1 uncultured cyanobacterium
AGGGACGCTCAGCACGGCGTGCTGCGACCTGGCGGCCTTTGAGCCAGCACCGCAGAGCGTGGAACTGGTGGTGCTGGAGGAGCGGGAACGCTGGATCGAGGAGGGGCCGTACCACCACGGCCAGAGCGCCTTGGTGCAGGTGCTAGCGCGCAAACCCACCGAATAGGTGATCTCACCTATCGCCAACCCGGCGCTATGCGTTTAGAGTCATAAGAGCTTCTGAGGTTTCGCCTTGACCGCTCCCCTCGCCCAACCCGCCCTGCTTGCCGCGGCGGCAGGTGGCGGCAACCTCCTCCTGCGTCAGCTGTTCGACGCCGCCACCGGCACCTTCACCTACCTGCTCGCCGATGTGCCCTCCGGCCAGGGGGTGCTGATCGATTCGGTGTTCGAGCAGCACGATCGCGACCTCTCCCTGATCCGGGAGCTCGGCATCACCCTGGTGGCCTCGATCGACACCCACGCCCATGCCGACCACGTGACCGGCAGCTGGCTCATGCACCAGGCCACCGGCTGTGCCATCGGCCTGGCTGAGGCCGCCCGCGCCGACAACGTGACCCTGCCGCTCCACCACGGCGATCGGGTGAGCTTCGGTAGCCGCTCCGTGGAGGTGCGCAGCACCCCCGGCCACACCGACGGCTGCGTGAGCTACGTGCTCGACGACCACTCCATGGCCTTCACCGGCGATGCGTTGCTGGTGCGGGGCTGCGGCCGCTGCGATTTCCAGCAGGGCAACCCCCACACCCTCTGGCGCTCGATCACCGAGCAAATCCTCTCGCTGCCCGACAGCTGCCTGCTCTATCCCGGCCACGACTACACCGGCCGCACCGTGACCTCGGTGGCGGAGGAGAAAGCCTTCAACGCCCGCCTCGGGGGCGCCGCCACCGAGCGCGACTTCGTGGGCCACATGGAGAACATGAAGCTCCCCCATCCCCACAAAATCGCCGAGGCCCTACCCGGCAACATGCGCTCCGGCAAGCCACGCGAGGTGGAGCAGGAGGAGCGCTGGGCGCCCTTGAGCCGCAGTTACGCCGGACTGCCTGAGATCACCGCCGCCTGGGTCGCCGAACACACACCCCATCTCACGCTCGTGGATGTGCGCTCGCCCGATGAGTTCAACGGGCCCGATGGGCGCATCCCCGGCAGCGTGCTGATGCCGCTGCCGGAGCTCGATAGCCGTGCCAACGAACTGCCCGCAGACCGGCCCGTGGTGCTGGTCTGCCACTCCGGCAGCCGCTCCGCCCTGGCCACCCAACAACTGCAGAAGGCCGGCCGGGCCCAGGTGGCCAACCTCCGCGGCGGCATCAGCCAGTGGCAGACAGAGGGCTACCCGATGGAACGGGTCACCAGCGTCTGATCAGCCCCCTTTTCACCAACAACTCAACCCAACGCCCTCTTCCATCGCCATGACCCACAGCCACAGCATCTCGGCCCACGACTTGGCCGAGCAGCTCGGCAGCAAGCGCATCGCCGTGATTGATGTGCGCGAACCCATGGAGTACGCCACCGGCCACATCGCCGGCAGCATGAACGTGCCCCTCTCGCGCCTCCATCAGGCCGACCTGCCCCAGGGCCCCCTGGTGCTGGTGTGCCATAGCGGCAACCGAAGTGCCAAAGGGGTGCAGACCCTCCTCCAGCAGGGCCATCCCCATCCGATCACCGATCTGCAGGGCGGCATCCCCACCTGGCAGCAGGCCGGCCTGCCCATGCGCAAGCTCAAGAACGCGCCCCTGCCGCTGATGCGTCAGGTGCAGATCGCCGCAGGCTCGCTGATCCTGCTGGGCCTGATCCTCAGCAACACCGTGGCGCCCGCCTGGATCCTGCTGACCTGGTTCGTGGGTGCCGGGCTGGTCTTCGCCGGCGTCAGTGGCTTCTGCGGCATGGCACGCCTGCTGGCGCTGATGCCCTGGAACAAGGTGAGCCTCTGATGGCCCTCGCCAGCATCGCCCTGCTGACC
>CAIOXF010000008.1 GCA_903862155.1 uncultured cyanobacterium
CCACGGTTCAGTAGCACCTGATGCCACGCCATCAGCAGATCCTCGTGGCGTCCCAGGCGCTGCACATGCGGGGTGCTGCCGCCCACAAGAAAGGCGAGGTCGATCGCGGCCAGACTACGACTGGCCCATGACCAATCAAGGATCACCGAATCCGGCTGCTCGATGGTGTTCTCGAACAGCACATTGTCTGCACGCAGATCACCATGCACCAGTGTCCAGGGTCTGTCGTCGAGGATCTGATCGATGGCGCTGCTCTGCTCCAACACGGCTCGATACAACCGGCAGACCTCCGGGCCGAAGCGAATCCCGTAGACGGCAAAGAAGTCGTCAACGATTTCAGGTTTTGGATCGGCAAACCAGAAGCCGTGCTGCGGTAGCCAGCGGTGCTCTTCCAGGGCAGGATCCAGCCAAAATTCGGCATGGATGGCGGCCATTCGTTCAATGGTGGCCACTGTTTCCTGATAGCTGAGGCCGATCACTTGATCACCGGAGCGCAGATGGCTCAGGTCCTCCATCAGCAACCACGAGGGATCACCATCCTGGGAGGCATAGACCTGCGGCTTGTGGCCTGGAATTTTTGGTGTGCAGTGTGTATAAAACCCGATTTCACGCCCGAAGGCATTGTTCAGGCGGCTGAAGCTGTTGAAGTCTTCGTCTGTTGTCTCACTCTTGAGAATCAAACTGGCCGGGCCGCTCTCCAAGGGCTCGCAGATGAGATTGAGCCGCCATGTGGTGGATTGAAAGCCTCGGGCCTCGCCGAGCAGCGTTGTATCAAGGCCCGTGATGGTGGTTCCGAGAACCTGGCCGATCCATTCAGGCTCCGGCAATTGGACAACCCCTGGATCAACCTGGCCAGCGGTCATGAGCGGTCTCCTATGCGATGGGGAGCGAATGGTCTGGATGCAGCGATGGGAGATCCGTGCTCAGGACTCTGCCTCGATCAACGCTAGGGCCGCGACGTGATTCTGGCTGAGTGTGTGCCCTAGTAAACCTGTTCAGCGCCGATCGTTATCTTCCACGTCGGCCCGGTGACGGCCTCAGCCTGGCTGGAGTGGTGAACTCCAGTACGTGGTCGATTGGATCCTGCAGGAAGAAGGTCACGTTCTCGATCGCCTCTTCCGGGGGCGCGCCCCACGACTTTGTGAGTGTTCCCCAGAAGCGTGCTGAGTCGTCAGGACGTTGGGACTACAAATGTCTTCAAGCCGTCTCCACTGGCGAGGAATCGTCCGGTTTGTGGAATGGTTGAAACCACAGTTCCAGAAAGGAAAAGCTCTGCCGAGGCAGGGCTAAAGCTATGGCTCGGGGGAGACTTGAACTCCCGACCTTGGGGTTATGAATCCCACGCTCTAACCAGCTGAGCTACCGAGCCTTAAAACCACTTGGGGGTTAGAGCAGATCATCCCCAGTGGATGGCGCCACCGGGTGGTGTCGCGTACTTGGTGAGTTTATCAGGCGCGGGGTTGCAGGAAAGTGAGTGGGTTCGCGGCCCCGCGCTGGGGCGGATGGATCTCGAAGTGGAGGTGGGGGCCCGTGCTGCGGCCCGTACTGCCCATGTGGGAGATCGGTTGGCCCTGGGCCACCTCCTCGCCCTCTCGGACCAGTAGGCGGCTGTTGTGGGCATAGAGGGAACGGCTGCCGTCGTCGTGCTGGATCGTCACCAGATAGCCGTAGCCGCCGTCATGCCAGCCGGAAAAGGTCACGCGGCCAGCCTTGGCGGCCACGATGTTGGTACCCACGTTATTGGCGATGTCGATGCCCTTGTGCATCCGCCCCCAACGCCAACCAAAACCGGATGTGAACACCCCCCGGGTCGGCCAGATCCATCCTGAAGCGGATGGGGAATCGTCCACGCCGAAATCCTGGTTGTTGCCAAAACCAGGAAGCTCTGGCCAGCTGATGCCGCCACTGCCACTGGGTCTCAGGCCCAGCACCATGCGCGGACGCAGCGGTGCCGACTGCACAAGCCGGACTGGGCTACCGACCACCAGGCGGGCAGTTTCCATGCCCGGGTTGAGGCGGAGCAGCTCACTGAGCGTGAGGCCATAACGCTGGGCAATCTTGAACACGGTGTCGCCAAAGCGCACCACAGCTGAATCCTCTAAAGGCGGTGGGGCCTGGAGGGGAGGGGTGCGACGCAGGTCGCTGGTGTCGAGGGAGGCAAGCTGCTTGGCCGAACGCACCTTCTGGCTGGGCAGCACCAGCCAGTCGCCGCTGTCGTAGCGGTGGTCTTCGTTGACGTCGTTGAGCCTGGCGAGGTTCTCCTCGGTGATGGAGAGGCGCGATGCCAGGTCTTCATTGCTGATGGCACTGCGCACCCTCACCCACACCCGTTCACTGCTGGGGGAAGGCAAGGCGGCAACAAGAGGCTCCAGGGCCTGGGCCGACTGCTGGGTGTCGGGAGCGAGCGCTCCAACGGCAAGGGGCACAGCAGCCGGCAGACACAAGCTCAGCCGGAAACACAATCGCCAAGGCTTCATACGAACTGATCACCCATCGGACAAACCTGAAGAGAAGCCAACATCGCCAGGCGCGCAGACAGTAGCGGACTGAACCTCAGGCAGCAAGTTTCCCTGGATACCACTCAACGAGTGGCATGAATGAGACCCATGTCCCTCACAGGGATCAAGGCGAAATCTCGCCAAGCTGACGCAAGGATTCAAACAGCACGATCCCAACCGACACCGACAGATTCAGGCTCCTCACCCCGCCCTCGGGGCGATCGCTGGCACACGGCATCGGGATCGCAAGGCGCTGGTCGCATTGGTCCAATATGGAGCTCGGGAGTCCGTCGGTCTCGCGCCCGAACAGCAGCCAGTCGTCGTGGCGGAAGTCGCAGCTGAGGTAGTTCACGCTGGCGTGCCGGCTCAGGGCCAGCAGGCGGCCGCCAAGCCGTTGGCGGTGCTCCTGAAAAGCCTCCCAGTCGGCATGCCGATGGAGGGACACCCAGGGCCAGTAGTCGAGCCCGGCGCGCTTGAGGGTGCGATCGCTGATCTCAAAGCCCAGGGGCTCCACCAGGTGCAGCTCCGTGGCGGTGGCGGCACAGGTGCGGGCCACATTGCCCGTGTTGGGCGGGATCTGGGGCTGGTA
>CAIOXF010000009.1 GCA_903862155.1 uncultured cyanobacterium
CAGCTGGCGGTTGGCGTACTTGCGGGCGATGGTCACCACCAGGCGCAGGTTGGCGGCCACCATGCGGTTTTTGGCCCGCTGGCCGCCGCGCACACGGCGCTGCAGGGTTTTGAGCGTGAGGCCGGCCTCGGCGGCCCAGACATCGAGGCTGGGGGTGCGGCCGTCGGCACGGATGGTGAGCTCCTCGTGGATCTCCTCGAGATGGCGCAGGGTTTGCACGCGGCGGCCCAGGGTGATCTCCTCCTCATGGGTGAGCAGGGGGATCCGGCCAATGGCCCGCAGGTGCTGGGTGAGAGCGTCGCAGCTGCTGCGGTTGAGCGTCTGTGGCGCAGGCATCGGAGGGATGTCTGAATTTGGGTTCGCGAGAGACTACTGATCAAATTCAGCGAATTGGCGGGCCTTGGGGGTCATCCAAGCAATTGCAATCGTGGTGATCAGGTGGGCTAATCAAAGCTGGGATCCCCTCCGGGCCAATCGATCCCACTGAATGGGGCGTCATGACCCTGATGCAGCCTGATGGTGGCTGGCTTCAACCAGGGTGCGTTCCCGCGGCTTAACCGATTCCGATTGGATTTGGGTGTGGGCTGCAGCAGATTGGCTGAGGTGGTTGATCATCAAGCCTGATCAATTCCTGGCGCTGGATGGCCTCCCGCGCGGGCCGTGCAGAATTGGCCCAAATTTGGTGCATCCATGCCGTTTGCCCTGAGCGCGTTCGAGATCGTCGCCGGGATCCTGCTGCTGTTCGCCGGCGGCGAACTGTTTGTGGCGGGGTCGGTGGCCCTGTCGTTGCTGCTGGGGATCCCCCAGATCGTGATCGGCCTCACGGTGGTGTCGATGGGCACCAGTGCTCCGGAGTTGTTCGTGAGCCTGCTCTCCACCATCCAGGGGGGCAGCGCCGGTGATGCCATTGCTACTGGCAACGTTGTGGGCTCCAACATCTTCAATGTGTTGGTGGTGCTCGGCGCCAGCGCTGCGGTGATGCCGCTGCGGGTGAAGAGCCGCCTGGTGCGCCGTGACGTGCCGCTGCTGCTGGGGGTGTCGATGGCCACCTGGGGCATGGCCTCCGGCGGGCGCATCACCTGGGTGGCGGGCCTGGCTCTGGTCACAGGCACCGTGATCAATCTGCTGTGGGAAATCCGCAGCGCCAAGGAGGAGCCCGCTGAAGCGGCCGACGACCTTGAGGCCGAAGAGGGCGCGGCACCGGCTCCCGTGGCGGCGGCCAAGCTGGCGGCGGGCCTGGGGCTGCTGGTGGTGGGCTCCCAGGTGTTGGTGAAGGGGGCCATTGCCGCTGCCCAGGGCCTGGGGGTGAGCGAAACGGTGATCGGCCTCACGATCGTGGCCGCCGGCACCTCGATGCCGGAGCTGGTGACCTCCCTGGTGGCCGCCTACCGGGGCAAGGCGGATTTGGCCATTGGCAATGTGGTGGGCAGCAATCTGCTCAACCAGCTGGTGATCCTGGGCCTGTGCGGCCTGGTGTCCGGTGGCCGCGGCCTGGGGGTGGATCCGGTGATGCTGGCCCGCGATTTCCCGATCATGGTGGCCACCACCCTGGCCTGCCTGCCGATCTTCTGGACCGGTGGTGTGATCACCCGCCTGGAGGGCTGGATTCTGATGGGGCTCTACGGCCTGTATGTGATTGAGCAGATCCTCAGCAGCAGCGCCTCCAGCGTGGCCGATGAGTTTCGGTTGTTTGTGCTGGTGGCGGCGGTGCCGGCCCTGATGGTGTTCCTCACCTGGTCAGTCCTGCGCTGGCGCCAGCAACGCCGCCTCGCCTGAGGCGGCTCAGGCGGCGGAGAGGGCTGGGATGCGGCTCACCACCAGCCCGGCCGCGGAGGCATCGCTGCACAGCCCGCTCACGGAGGCGGCACTGAGGCGCACCTTGCCGGTGCAGATCAGGTCCCAGGTGGTGGCCTCAAAGTGCGTCTGCAGCCAGAGCATGCCCTGCACGCTGCAGGCCAGCAGGCGGTAGCTGTCTCCCAAGGGTGTGAGGGAGAGATCCATCACCAAACAAAAAAACCTCCCCCCATCACAGGGGGAGGTGGAGAGACACGGAGTAGCAAGGGCAACCCTTTGAGGAATTGCCTCGGCCCTCGGCCCTTGGCGATCAGCCCTGGTTCACCTGGCGGCCGGCTTCGGCCTGCTGGTGGTGGTAGTGCTGGCCGCGGTACTGAAGCTCCACGTCGGTGTTCACGGGAGCGGCTTCGTGGCGGGGGGCAGCATCAAAGTGCTGACCGCGATACACGTGGTCCACAGGCTCGGTGCTGAGCTGTTCGTGGTTGGCGGTGTCGTAGGCAACGCCGCGGTACTGGAGTTTGGTCATGGTGGTCGGGCCTCGAAGGCTGGATGGAATGTCCGCTTCGGTGGAAGAGCGTTGCTTCGCCTCGCGGTGGGCTACTTCCGGTGAACCAGGGCCCTGGGGCGGCTCACCCAACGTTTTGTCTTCCTGTGGATAGTTTTAGCGAAAGCTTTTGTTCGTGGCGAACATTTCGATGATCTCTTTAGAAAAGTTCAGGTTTTTGGGTAGCAGCTCGCACCATTTTTCGTCGCTCTGGGCTTGGGATCTGGGCTGCGGCCGTTACCCCCAGGGGCTCCGAATTGGCTGTTTTGTATCACCTGTAACTCTTGGTCGCCCTGGGATCGCGAATGATCGGGGCATATGGCGGATTGCCCGCCATTTCAAACAGCTTCTCTTCCATGACTGTTGCCTCGCCCTCTTCCCGGCCCCAGCCGCGAAGTCTGCAGGAAGCGAGTCTGCTGGAGGCCCCTCAGCTGCTGCTCCGCAAGGTTCGCGGCCTGTCCTCCAACCGCTCGCTGACCTGGCTTGCCTGTGTTCCCATCGCCCTGATGGGCCTCGGGCTGTTCAACCTCTCGGCCCGCGCCGCAGAGCTGCCCGAGCTCAACGCCGCCTTCCTGGCGAACAACACGTTCCTGCTGATCTGCGCCGTTCTGGTGATCTTCATGAACGCCGGCTTCGCCATGGTGGAAGCCGGGATGTGCCGCCAGAAGAACGCCGTCAACATCCTGGCCAAGAACCTGATCGTGTTCGCCCTCGCGGTGACGGCCTACTGGTTCATTGGCTACAAAATCATGTACAACGCCAGCTGGGTGGTCCCCGGTTGGTTCAAGTTCGGCGGTCTGTTCTTCGACCCCACCGTCACCCCTGAAATGGTGACGGACGGCAAGCTGGTTCCCAGCGTCGACTTCCTGTTCCAGGCCGCATTCGCTGGCACCGCCGCCACGATCGTGTCCGGCCTGGTGGCCGAGCGCATCAAGTTCGGCGAGTTCGTGATCTTCTCCCTGGTGCTGGTGGGCGTGCTCTACCCCATCTCCGGCTCCTGGCAGTGGAACGTGGGTGAGGGTTGGCTCAACAAGCTCGGCTTCATCGACTTCGCCGGCTCCACCGTGGTGCACTCCTTCGGTGCATGGGCAGGCCTGATCGGCGCCATCCTGCTTGGACCCCGGATCGGCAAGTTTGTGGATGGCAAGCCCCAGGCCATCCCCGGTCACAACCTGGCAATCGCCACCCTGGGCTGTCTGATCCTTTGGCTCGGCTGGTACGGCTTCAACCCCGGCTCCTGGCTGTCCATGGCTCCTGAGGTGCCCTACATCGCTGTCACCACCACCCTCGGCGCTGCCGGCGGCGGTATCGCAGCCACCCTGGTGAGCCAGTTCACTGGCGGCAAGCCCGACCTCACCATGACCATCAACGGCATCCTGGCCGGCCTAGTGGGTGTGACTGCGGGTTGCGATGGCTTCTCTATGCCCGCTGCCTGGGTTGTGGGCTTCATCGCTGGCGTGCTGGTGGTGTTCTCCGTGGCCTTCATCGACGGCCTCAAGATTGATGATCCGGTGGGTGCCTTCTCGGTGCACGGCACCTGCGGCATCTGGGCCACCCTGGCCGTGGGTCTGTTCAACCAAGACAAGGGCCTGTTCACCGGCCATGGCTTCACCCAGCTGGGCATTCAGTTCGTGGGAGTGATCGCTTTCGCGGTCTTCGCGATCGTCACCTCCTGGATCGTGTGGTCGATCATCGGCGCCATCTTCGGTGGCATCCGCGTGACCGAAACTGAAGAGAAGGAAGGTCTGGACATCGGCGAGCACGGGATGGAGGCCTATCCCGACTTCGCTTCCGCCAAGTGATTTCATTCCCTGGCTGATAACACCCTCCCCTCACGGGGAGGGCTTTTTTTTGGCATCGCTCCCAGCCAACTCGGTTGCACTCGAACCATGTCAGCTTTGAGATGGGCACCGCTGGCCGTCATCGCATTGCTGTGCGGCTCCTGCTCCACCCTGGCAGATCAAGCCACACTGCGCCTGTGCGCCAAGCAGACAGCCAGGCAACATCACAAACAATTCAGCCAGTGCATCCTTGAGCACAACGCCACGGTTCTGATCGCCAAGCGCGACTATCACGACTACACAGAGCGATTCAACCTGGCTATGGCCGAGCCCAGCCTGCGAGCGGAGTATCAGGAGCTCCGCAAGCAGGCCGAGAGACTCAAGACCACCACGCAGCGGAACGAAGCCCTGAAGCAACTGGGATCCCTGAACCAGTGGATTGAAGAACAGGAAGAGCTCGAAGCCCATCCATGGAAGAGCAACCCGCCAGACATCCGCCAGGTGGTGGCCAGCAGTCCTTGATCACCGGCAACCAAACAAGCACCCCCTCTCTGAAGGGAGGGGGTGCTTGGGCTCATCCCAAAAACGCTCAGGCGTCAGCAATGCGGCTGCGCCGCCACAATCGCCACACCTTCTCCAGTTCGAGATACAGGAACAGCAGCAGGCTGAAGCCCACGCACACCAGCAACTCCTGCCCACTCAGGGGAACAGTGCCGAAGAAAGCAGAGAGGGATGGCACATAGAGCAGCAGCATCTGCAGCCCTGAGGTGAGCACCACGGCCCAGATCAGCCAGGGGTTGGAGAGGGGCGCCACCTGCACCAACGGCAGATCGCTACGGGCGGAGAGGGCATGGCCCATCTGGGCCAAGCAGAGCGTGGTGAACACCATCGTTTTCCAGTCATCACCGGCCTGATTGGCGGCGTAGAGCATCAGGCCGATCACGATCACGGCAAACACCACCCCAATGCGGAGGATGTAGCTGCCGATGCCACGGGCAAAAATCGATTCGCCCGGCTCAGCCGGTGCCCGTTGCATCAATCCCTTTTCGCCGGGCTCGAGGGCCAGGGCCAGGGCGGGCACCCCATCGGTCACAAGGTTCATCCACAGGATCTGCAGGGGGGTCATCGGCACACCCACCAGACCCAGCAGTGGGGCCGAGGCAATGGTGATCAGCTCACCCACGTTGCTGCCCAGGATGTATTTCACGAAGCGGCGGATGTTGGCGTACACCAACCGCCCCTCCTCCACCGCATTCACGATCGTGGCGAAGTTGTCATCGAGCAGCACCATGTCGGCGGCTTCCTTGCTCACCTCCGTGCCGGTGATGCCCATGGCCACGCCGATGTGGGCCTGCTTGAGGGCGGGCGCGTCATTCACGCCGTCGCCGGTCATGGCCACGATCTGGCCGTTGGCCTGCAGGGCTTTCACGATGCGCAGCTTCTGCTCGGGCGGCACCCGGGCATAGACGCTGCAGCGGGCCACCACCTCTCTCAGCTGCTGATCGCTGAAGCGCTCCAGCTCCCGGCCCAGCACCACTTCACCGTCGCTGTCCGTGAGACCGATCGAGGCACCGATCGCCCGGGCGGTGAGCGGATGGTCGCCGGTGATCATCACCGGGCGAATGCCAGCCCCGCGGCAGGTGGCCACGGCCTCGGTCACTTCCGGTCTGGCCGGATCGAGCTGGGCCATCAGGCCGAGCAGTACCTGGCGCTCCAGCTCGTGGTCGGGGCTGGGATGGTGGGGTGCGCAGGCAAACGCCAGCACCCGCAGGCCGGATGCAGCCAGTTCACGGGCCTGATCAATCCACCACTGGCGCTGCCCGTCGCTGAGGCCCACCACGCCCGAGCCATCGATCCAGCGGTCGCAGCTGGCGATGATCACCTCTGGAGCTCCCTTGCTGATCAACAGCCGCCGCGACTCGGCAGCACTGCTGCCCAACGGACGCTGCAGGTCACCGCGGGGATCGTCGATCCACACCGCCATCAACTGGCGTTCGGAACTGAAGGGAATCTCAGCTGCCCGCTGGTAATGGCTGCGCAGTTCAAAGTCGTCGATGTCGGCCTTCTGGGCCACCACCGAGAGGGCCCCTTCGGTGGGATCACCCAGCACCTCCCAGCGGCCGTCGGCGTCTTGGCGAAGTTCGGCGTCACTGCAGAGAACGCCGGCCTGGAGCAGCAGCAGCTGGGCGCCGTCTACGGCACCTGCAACGGCACCCGCAGGAGCAGCGAGTGCCGAAGGAGTGAACACACCAGTCGGCACATAGCCCTGGCCGCTCACGGCCACGCTGCCCGTGCCAACGCGCAGCTCCTGCACCACCTGGCGGTTCTGGGTGAGGGTGCCGGTCTTGTCGGAGCAGATCACCGTCACCGAACCCAGCCCTTCCACCGCGGGTAGGCGGCGGATCAGGGCAGCGCGGCGCACCATGCGCTGGGTGCCGATCGCCAGGGTGACGGTGATCACCGCCGGCAGCCCCTCCGGCACGATCGCCACTGCCATCGACAGCGACACCTCCAACAGGTTGAGCGGGTCCTGTTTCAGGGCCAGGCCGAGCCCCACCACCACGGCCACCAGAGCCAGGGAGCTGCCCACCAGCACCTTGGCCAGGCCATCGAGCCGCTGCTGCAGCGGCGTTTCCTCACCGCCAGCGGTGTTGATCAGTTCGGCGATCTGGCCCAGCTCGGTGGCCATGCCGGTGGCCGTCACCAGCGCCAAGCCGCGGCCCCGCACCACCTCCGTGCCCTGGAACAGGCAGTTCTGCCGCTCCAGCACCGGGGTGTTCTCCTCCAGCACCAGCTCGGCCTGCTTGAACACGGCGTCCGCCTCGCCGGTGAGGGCCGCCTCACGCACCCCCAGGTCGGCCACCTCCAGCAGCCGCCCATCGGCTGGCACCCGATCGCCGGCCTCCAGGCGAATCAGATCGCCGGGCACCAGCTGTTCACTGCCGATGCGCTGCCACTGGCCATCGCGCCGCACCTGCACCAGCGGCTGGGCCATATCGCGCAGGGCCAGCAGTGCTTTCTGGGCCTTGCTCTCCTGCAGGTAACCCAGCAGGCCGTTGAGCACCACGATCACGAGGATCGCGATCGCATCCTTGGGAAATTCCTGCTGATGCAGCGACACAGCTGCCGACACAGCAGCCACCGCCAGCAGCATGATCAGCATCACGTTGCTGAACTGATCCCAGAGGATCTGCCAGCTGCTGCGGCCGGCCTTGAGCTCCAGGCGGTTCAGGCCCTGCTCGGCCAGTCGCCGGGCACTTTCAGTTGTGCTGAGACCATCGCCGCTCGCATTCAGCTGCTCGAGGCAGGTACTCGGCGGGAGAGCGTGCCAAGCGGAAGTGGATGCTCGTGACAAGGGCAGATCTGGCCGATCAGGCAACCGTAAGCACCTCCTCCGGATCAGGGCCAGCGAAAGCACGCAACGCCAGGCGTGCAACACACGGAAAATTGGTAGCGACGACGACCCAAAAGCACCCCCAAATCGAACGATTTGTGGCTAAAGAAGCGCAATCGGCAAAACAGTCGCAACGACTACTGGAAGTGGTTGCACCGGGCAGGAGTGTGACCCATGTAACCGCTGGAGAGGGCGCAACCCTTTATGGCCCAA
>CAIOXF010000010.1 GCA_903862155.1 uncultured cyanobacterium
GGGAGAGGGTTTTGGCGCTCCCAAGCCCGGGAAGAAGCGGGCCAAGGGTGATTTCCGCGGCATCAAGCTCAGCAACAAGACCCATCGCTCCGGCACGGATCCCGACGCGCTGCTGTGCCGGAAATCCAAGGCCCATCCGGCTTTGCCCAGCTACCGGGGGCACGTGTTCATGGACAACCGCCATGCCCTGATCGTTGACTGCCGCGTCACACAAGCGACGGGCACCGGGGAGCGGGATGCCGCCAAGGCGATGGCGGCTGACATCCCCGGTGCCCACCAGAAAACTCTCGGTGCCGACAAGAACTACGACACCAAGGGAATGGTTGCGGACCTCAGATGGATCGGCGTGACACCGCACGTGGCCCAGAACACCGCTCGCCCTGGTGGCTCGGCCATCGATGGCCGCACCACTCGCCATGAGGGCTACGCCCAATCGATCAACGCTCGGCGCGGCATCGAGAAGGTGTTTGGCTGGATCAAACAGTGGGGAGGCCTACGCCAGTTCAAGCTGCGCGGCACCGAAAAGGTCAGTGCGGTGTTTGGCCTGCACGTGATCGCCTACAACCTGATCCGGCTGGGCAAGCTGCTCCGCCCTGCGGCGATGGCGGCGGCATGAACGGCGGGTTGGCCAGACAATGGCTTCCAGAGAGTCCCAACGCACCAAATCGGTGCAAGCAGGTGGACAGAGCCACTGAAACGCACAAATCAGCCTCTCCAGCTCGCGCTGGAAGGAGAAACGTGGCGTTTCTGGCGGTTTTTCCGCACACTCTTAATGTCAAGCCCGAACGCTTCGGGTTCCAGCGGATGGGCTTCACCTGGTTGCTGTCTGTCGCGGAACAAACTGGCAACCTGGCCTCCACGGCCTCGGGCACGATCCTGCCACGGGGATTCTTCCTGGTCACTGGTCTGCTGTACATGCTGGCCCTGGGCCTTCACCGACTCGCCAGCCGCCTGGCGATCCCCACCGCTCTACCGATCCTGGGACTGGTGCTGATCGTGAACTGGCTGCACCACGGCCTGCTTGCCGTGACCCACGGCCAGGTGGAAACCTTGCACACAACCAGCCTCGCCCTGCTGCTCTTCTATGCGGGGCTGAACACCGATCTGAATCGGATCCGCGGGCGCTTCTCCCTGGCGCTGGCTCTTGCCACGATCGGGATCGTGATTTCAGGACTGCTGCTGGGTCTGCTGCTCTGGGCCCTTGCCCACGTCGGACTTCCCTCTCTCCCCAGAGCCGGACTGGCGGCTCCACTGCCGGTGGGGGTCGCCATGCTGACCGCCACCTGCCTGCTGCCCACCGACGTCTCCGCCAATGAGGAGCTGGCCCATCAATGGGGACACCACGCTCCGAAGAACGTGTTGCCGGTGCTGGACTTTGAGTCTGCCCTGGGCAGTGCCACCGCGATTCTGGGTTTTGGCCTGGTGGTCAGGATTTTTCTGGCGTTTCAGCATGGCGGCCATGGCGATTTCCATCTCGGTGCCCTGCAGGAGGTGCCGGAAAGCCTGCTCCTGCTGATCGCACGCCTGCTGGCCGGACTGGGCGGAGGCCTGTTGGTGGGGCTGATCGCCAACCGCCTGATTCCCTTGCTGGTCAGCCGCGCTGAGCACCTCCTGATCCTGGCGATCTCGGTGGCTTTCGTGGCCTATGCCATGGGCAACATCATTGGCGGAGGAGGGCTGATCAGCGTCTACACGGCGGGATTGGTGCTGGCGAACCGCCCCCAGGCCCGCGGACCCTTCGGCCACGCCGGACTGCGGCAGGTGCTGCTCCCCTTCAACACCACGGCCGAATTCACGATGCTGCTGTTGCTGGGGCTGCTGGTGCATCCCGAGGTGATGGTGCGGATGCTTCCCCTGGGTGTGGTGCTCGGCCTGCTGCTGGATCTGGTGGTGCGGCCGCTGGTGGTGCTGCTGCTGGGGGGAGCACCGCGGGGACAGCGGCTCGAACGGCTGCTGGTCGCGACCGGGGGCCTGCGCGGTGCGGTGCCTCTGGCCCTGGCCTTGGCCCTGCTGGAACAGGTGCCGCGGCTGCGGGATGTGCACCCCCTTGAGGCCACGGACCTGGCCCTCGAAATGGAGGCCCTGGTGGCTGTGGCGGTGATCACCAGCCTGGTTCTGAAGGGTGTGGTGCTGCCAAGGCTGCTGCAGCGCTATGCCAGCCCCAGAACGACACCAGCCTGAGCGAAACGCACCGGGCCCTCACCCCTGGTGGCCGTGGAACTCTGATGATGCTGCCAGCCAGTCCTGCTGCCGCAATGCCCCTGCCGAGCCAGCCGATCGTGATCCTCGGGGGGTTCCTGATCGATCCGCCCGCCTACGAGCCGATGGTCCAGCGGCTGGAGCAGCTGAGCGGTCAGCCGGTGCGGCTGGTGTCGGTGGGCAAGGCGGAATGGACCCTGACGGTGTTGGCGTTTGCCTGGGCCCGGATCCTCGACCGGGTGGCGAAGACGGTGGCCGACCTGGCCGGCAGCTCTGCCAGCGGCCGGGTGACGCTGATCGGCCATAGCTCCGGCGGCATCATGCTGCGCTTGTTTCTCGATGACGCGCCTTTTCAGGGCCGCCGCTACGACGGCAAGGCCCTGGTCGACACGCTGGTGATGCTGGGCAGCCCCCACACCGCCCTGAAGGCCACCGTGCTGCGTGCCATGGTGCAGCGGCGCCTGCCCGGTGCTGCCTTTGCCGATCGCGTGCGCTACTGCTCGGTGGCGGGCGATCTGCAGCTGGACGAAGCAAGCCCGTTGGCACGGCGGCTGGCGCCGGCGGCCTACCGCAACAACACCGGCAACGCCGAAGACCGGGGCGATGGCCTGGTGCCTGTCTCCTCCGCCCTGCTGGAGGGCTCGACGCCCGTGGTGTTGCCGGGCGTCGCCCATGGCGGGGCATTCGGCACCAGCTGGTATGGCACGTCGGAGGTGGTCGAGCGCTGGTGGGCGGCGCTCTGAATCCTGGGCCTGTCTGGCGTCAGGGTCAGCGCAGGTACCAGCGGAGCAGGTCAAGCACCTGACCGGCGGGGCCGTGGCCGGTGATCAGCTCTCCAATCACGGCAGCCATGAAACCCACCATCGCCACCCGGCCGTTGAGGCGCTCGACCGAAGCGAGGGCCGCCACGTTCCAGGGGCGGTTGGTGGTGAGCCCTTCTCCGAAGCGCTCATAGGGTTCGTACAGAAATTCGCGTTCGGGCATCCGTCGCTGAACAGGCCATCCACGGGAGCCTATGGGAAAAAGCACAGGACGACCGATCAGGCGACGAAGACTGTTGATCGACCATCAAGGAGGCGGGAGTTGACGCCGGGCGTGCGGCGGTCAGGCAGCACTTCGTAGACGGTCACCCACTGGCTGCAGCGGCGTGAGGTGGCTGGGCATCGGTTGGAACGCGATGGGAGAGGGTTCCGAATCCCGCCCAGGGAGTGCTGTTGCCTTCAGCCGAGAGTTTCTGCTTGGGGGGGTGACCCCAAAAAGGTCCTCAAAAAGTTTCGCAAGGCCCCTTTTCGGGCCCCTTTTCAGGCCGATTCGCACCGTCCA
>CAIOXF010000011.1 GCA_903862155.1 uncultured cyanobacterium
CTGGATCGACCGCCCCACCAGATCGGCCAGCATCTCCGGCTCCGGGGGGTGCTGATGGAAGCAGCGGCCGCAGGCGGCCGCACTCCAGGCCAGGGCCGTCCCCGCAGCGGCCACGTAGTCGACCGGCACCAGATCGAGCTCCCAGGGCAGATCCGGCGCCATGCCCAGGGCCAGGCATCCCTGCAACAGCCGCTGCAACAGATCGCCGTCATGCCAGTGACCCGTGCGCGCGTGCCCCCCGATCAGGGGCGGGCGGTACACCGCCACCGGCAACCCGGCCCGCCCGGCCGCCAGCACCAGCTGCTCGCTCACCCACTTGGTTTGGGAATAGCCCACGTGGATGCCCCGCCACTCGGCAATGTCGGTGGTTTCCTCGATCGGCTGGTGGCGGTAGGCCGCCGCCTCGAACACCGCCACGCTGGAGATCAGCTCCAGCCGCAGGGGTTCGCCGAGGGCCGCAAGCCGCAGCACCTCGCGGGTGCCGCCCACGTTGGCCGGAGCCAGCTGGGCGTAGGTGGCCATCTGGCTGAGCTGGGCGCCGTTGTGGAGGATGCCGCCCAGGCCCTTGGCCAGGGCGGCGAAGGCATCACGATCGAGTCCAAAGGCGGGCTGGCTCAGATCGCCGGGCACCACCTCCAGCCGCGACAGCCAGGCCGGATCCCAGAGCTGGTAGCGCTGAAGATTGCGGCGCAGCCGCTCCAGCCCCGCGTCGGCCGAGGGCGCTCGCACCAGGCAGCGCAAGCGCAGATCCGGCCAGCGGCGCAGTTGGCCCGCCAGCAGGTAGGCGCCCAGAAAACCGGAGGCACCGGTGAGCAGCACGGCCTCCCCCGGACTCCGGGCCGGCGCGGCCACGGGCAAGGTCCAATCCGCAGGCAGCCGCGCCTCCGCCGCCAGATCCAGCCCAGCCGCCGGTTCAGCCTCTGCCCCGGGGAACAGGGTGCCGAGCGCCCGTTCAGCCAAGGCCAGCAGGGAGGGATCGTCCCCGAGGGCGTCGAGATCCAGGCCCAGGCCCAGCTCCATCTGCACGCTGGCCGCAAACTCCACGGCCATCAGGGAATCCAGGCCCAGCTGGAACAGCGACACCGCCGGATCGATGCTCACGGGGGCGCCGGTTTCACTGGCCATCACCCGCGCCAGCCGCCCCCGCAGCTCCTCCGTGAGCGCCAGGAGCCGCTCCTGTGGCGTCAGACCCTCCAGCCGCTGGAGCAGCTGCAGCCGCGCCTGCTCCAGCGTGGGCCGCTCACCCGCCTCGGCAGCCTCCGCCAGCGCCGCAAACCAGTGCTGCTGCCGTGGGGGCGCCTGGGCCGCCAACCGGCCCCAGTCGTTCTGGAGCACGGCCACCACCCCGCCGCGGCCCCGCTCCAGCAAGCCACCAAGGGCCTCCAGCGCCGCGCAGGGCTCGAGCAGCCCCAGGCCCAGGCCGCTGAAGCGCCGCTCCCATCCCTCCGCCATGCCCGCCCCGGCCCAGGGGCCCCACTGGATCGCCAGCCGCACCGGACTGTCCTCAGCCGTCTCCCGGCAGCACCCCTCCATCGCCCCGTTGGCCGCGCCATAGGCCGCCTGGCCGGGGGAGCCCAGCA
>CAIOXF010000012.1 GCA_903862155.1 uncultured cyanobacterium
CCGGTCTCCTGGGTCTGGGCTCCCTGTCCTGGGTGGGTCACCTGATCCATGTGTCCCTCCCCACCACCGCGCTGATGGATGCCATCGACGCCGGCAAGCCGCTGGCGCTCAACGGCAAGACCATCGCCACCTACGCCGACATCCCGCTGCCCCATGAGTTCCTGAACCAGGACCTCATTGCTCAGCTGTTCCCTGGTTTCGGCGCAGGTATCAACGCCTTCTTCACCGGCAACTGGGCCGCTTACAGCGACTTCCTCACCTTCAAGGGTGGTCTGAACCCTGTAACCGGCAGCCTGTGGATGAGCGACATCGCCCATCACCACCTGGCGATTGCGGTGCTGTTCATCGTGGCCGGTCACATGTACCGGACCAACTGGGGCATCGGCCACAGCCTCAAGGAGATCCTCGAGGGTCAGAAGGGCGATCCCCTGCTGTTCCCCGCTCCGAAGGGCCACGATGGCCTGTTCGAGTTCATGACCACCAGCTGGCACGCTCAGCTGGCCGTGAACCTGGCCCTGATGGGTTCGCTGAGCATCATCGTTGCTCAGCACATGTATGCGATGCCTCCGTATCCCTACATCGGCATCGACTACCCGACCCAGCTGTCGATCTTCACCCACCACACCTGGATCGGTGGTTTCCTGATCGTTGGCGCCGGCGCCCACGCCGCCATCGCGATGATTCGCGATTACGACCCCGCCAAGCACGTCGACAACGTGCTCGACCGGGTGCTCAAGGCCCGCGACGCCCTGATCAGCCACCTCAACTGGGTGTGCATCTGGCTGGGCTTCCACAGCTTCGGCCTTTACATCCACAACGACACCATGCGTGCCCTGGGCCGTCCCCAGGACATGTTCAGTGACTCCGCCATTGCCCTGAAGCCCGTCTTCGCGCAGTGGATTCAGGGTCTCCACGCTGCCGCTGACGGCAGCACCGCTCCCAACGCCCTGGCTGGTGTGAGCGAAGTGTTCAACGGCACCGTTGTGGCCGTGGGCGGCAAGGTGGCCGCCGGTCCGATCCCCCTGGGAACGGCCGACTTCATGGTTCACCACATCCACGCCTTCACGATCCACGTCACCGTGCTGATCCTTCTGAAGGGTGTGCTCTACGCGCGTAGCTCCCGCCTCATCCCCGATAAGGCGAACCTGGGCTTCCGCTTCCCCTGCGACGGCCCCGGCCGTGGCGGTACCTGCCAGGTTTCGGCTTGGGACCACGTGTTCCTTGGCCTGTTCTGGATGTACAACTCTCTGTCGATCGTGATCTTCCACTTCTCTTGGAAGATGCAGAGCGACGTGTGGGGCACCGTCAATGCCGACGGTTCCGTGTCTCACATCACCAATGGCAACTTTGCCAACAGCGCCATCACCATCAACGGTTGGCTGCGTGACTTCCTGTGGGCTCAGGCCGCACAGGTGATCAACAGCTATGGCTCCAGCAGCAGTGCCTATGGCCTGATGTTCCTGGGTGCCCACTTCGTCTGGGCCTTCAGCTTGATGTTCCTGTTCAGCGGCCGCGGCTACTGGCAGGAGCTGATCGAGTCCATCGTTTGGGCTCACAACAAACTGAAGGTGGCGCCGGCCATTCAGCCCCGTGCGCTTTCGATCACCCAGGGTCGTGCCGTTGGTGTCGCCCACTATCTTCTGGGCGGTATCGCGACCACCTGGTCCTTCTTCCTGGCCCGCATCATTGCGGTCGGCTGACCTTTCCTGACCTTTCCCAATGGCAACGAAATTTCCTTCGTTCAGCCAGGGTCTGGCACAGGACCCGACAACCCGCCGGATTTGGTACGGCATTGCCACGGCTCACGACTTCGAGAGCCACGACGGCATGACCGAGGAGCGGCTTTACCAAAAGCTGTTCTCCACCCACTTCGGACACCTGGCCATCATTGGCCTCTGGGTTTCGGGCAACCTGTTCCATATCGCCTGGCAGGGCAACTTTGAGCAGTGGGTCGCCGATCCCCTGCACGTGCGTCCCATCGCTCACGCGATCTGGGATCCCCACTTCGGCCAGGGCGCCATCGCCGCCTTCACCCAGGCCGGCGCCTCCTCCCCGGTGAACATTGCGTATTCAGGTCTGTACCACTGGTGGTACACGATCGGCATGCGCACCAATGCCGAGCTGTACCAGGGTTCCATCTTCATGATGATCCTGTCGGCCTGGGCCCTGTTCGCTGGCTGGCTCCACCTGCAGCCCAAGTTCCGGCCTTCCCTGGCCTGGTTCAAGAACGCTGAATCCCGCCTGAACCACCACCTGGCTGTTCTGTTCGGTTTCAGCTCCATCGCCTGGACCGGTCACCTGGTTCACGTGGCGATTCCTGAAGCCCGCGGTCAGCACGTGGGTTGGGACAACTTCCTCTCGGTGCTGCCCCACCCCGCTGGTCTGGCTCCGTTCTTCACCGGCAACTGGGGCGTTTACGCCCAAAACCCCGACACCGCCTATCAGGTGTTCGGCACTGCTGAAGGCTCTGGCACCGCGATCCTCACCTTCCTCGGTGGTTTCCATCCCCAGACCGAAGCCCTCTGGCTCACGGACATTGCCCATCACCACCTGGCGATCGGCTGCATCTTCGTGATCGCGGGCCACATGTACCGGACCAACTTCGGTATCGGCCACTCGATTCGCGAGATCCTGGAAGCCCACAACCCCCCCAAGGGCACCCCTGGTGATCTGGGCGCTGGTCACAAGGGCCTCTACGACACCATCAACAACTCCCTCCACTTCCAACTGGGTCTGGCTCTGGCCTCCCTTGGTGTGGTGACGAGCCTGGTGGCGCAGCACATGTATGCAATGCCGTCCTACGCATTCATCGCGAAGGACTACACAACACAGGCTGCTCTTTACACCCACCACCAGTACATCGCCATCTTCCTGATGTGCGGTGCCTTCGCTCACGGTGCGATCTTCTTCATCCGTGACTACGACCCCGAAGCCAACAAGAACAACGTTCTTGGCCGGATGCTCGAGCACAAGGAAGCCCTGATCAGCCACCTGAGCTGGGTCTCCCTGTTCCTCGGTTTCCACACCCTGGGCCTCTACGTCCATAACGACGTGGTGGTGGCTTTCGGTGCTCCCGAGAAGCAGATCCTGGTGGAGCCCGTGTTCGCCCAGTTCGTGCAGGCCGCCTCTGGTAAGGCCATGTACGGCATGGACGTTCTCCTCTCCAACGCCGGCAGCGCCGCCAGCACTGCCAATGCCGCCTACATGGGCGGTTGGATGAACGCCATCAATGCTGGTGGAAACGACCTGTTCCTGCAGATCGGTCCTGGCGACTTCCTCGTGCACCACGCCATCGCGCTGGGTCTGCACACCACCACCCTGATCCTGGTGAAGGGTGCCCTGGATGCCCGGGGTTCCAAGCTGATGCCCGACAAGAAGGACTTCGGCTACTCCTTCCCCTGCGACGGCCCCGGCCGTGGCGGTACCTGCGACATCTCTGCCTGGGACGCCTTCTATCTGGCTGTCTTCTGGGCTCTGAACACCGTGGGTTGGGTCACCTTCTACTGGCACTGGAAGCACCTCGCCATCTGGCAGGGCAACGTTGCTCAGTTCAACGAATCCAGCACCTATCTGATGGGCTGGTTCCGTGACTACCTGTGGCTGAACAGCTCCCAGCTGATCAACGGCTACAACCCCTTCGGTTCCAACAACCTCGCTGTCTGGGCTTGGATGTTCCTGTTCGGCCACCTCGTGTGGGCGACCGGCTTCATGTTCCTGATCTCCTGGCGTGGTTACTGGCAGGAACTGATTGAGACCATCGTCTGGGCTCACCAGCGCACTCCGCTCGCCAACCTGGTGGGCTGGCGCGACAAGCCTGTGGCTCTCTCGATCGTTCAGGCCCGTGTGGTGGGTCTTGCCCACTTCACGATCGGCTACATCCTCACGTACGCCGCCTTCCTGATCGCCTCAACCTCCGGCAAGTTCGGCTGATGCAACTGGGGCAACTCGGTTGCCCCTCCATCACCAACCGCCTCACTCGAGGGACACCAAGCCCCCGGCCCGCGCCGGGGGTTTTTTGATGCTCGCAGTGCCTTGCCAGGCCAAATCTAAGATTTGGAGGGCCTTGCTGCTTAATCATGCGCGAGAAGCGGCGTGTGCCCAGCTTGTGGATAGCCAGGGCAGTGGTGCCAAATTGCCTGAGGCTGATCGTGCTGATCTTGAAGTGTGCCTTGAGAAGGTGAACCAGTTGCTTCCGGTTCTAGGTGTTGAGCTCTTGGTGCCTCATATTCTTAAGAAGGAAGCGGGCTCTGCAGGTGATGAGCTTGTTTGCGAGGTCATAGGTGCGAGGGCTGCGGGTCAGCGCACTCCCAGCGGATTCGTTGTGTTGCTGATTCTCAGGCTGTTTTTTTTACGAGTGGCCTTCCAGTAATAGGTATTCCTTTGCATCCACAATGCGTCAAAAACTGAAGGGCCAGGGAGTCTTGGCGGAGGCTGCTGGTGTCTTGGTGTTCCAGGGTGATGTTGAGTTCAGCAGTCCGAGTGGTGCAGCCTCGGTGATTCACGGTGGGAATGCCAATGGTCTAGCGGCATAGAAGAACGCTGCAGGTCGTACCCTCAAGGACATTGAAGCGTCTGAGTGAGGGATTGGAGCGTGATCGGGATCGGGCGCATTAAAAAGCCCCGCCTTTTGGCGGGGCTTTGAAAGGCAATCAATGGCCGGTCAGATCAATTGAATCAATTGATCTGGGTGAATCGAGGTCAATCGAGCTGTGGGGCTTCAGCCCACGCTCCACACGCCACCGGCGATGTTCACCAGGGGGCTCACCAGGGAGGTGCCGCAGAGGAACCAGGCGAAGGCGGCGCCACCGCAACCACCTAGCCAGAAGCCGCTGGCGAACTCAGCCCAGCCGGCCTTGGTGAAGAGGTCGGCGGGAGGGTTGTCGATGGTGGCGTCGGCAGGCTGCACGTTGGGGCCATTGCCGGCGGTGCCGTAGATCGACAGGCACACGGTGAGGATCGACACCAGGCCGATGGTGGCGAGCAGGCCGGCGGTGCTGGCGTACTCGGTGAGACGCAGGGGGCCGGTGATGGCGAAGGGGCCGTACAGGAAGAAGCCGTGGGCCATGCCCACCTCAAGCCCGCGGCGGTTGGGCGAGAGGGAGGGGCGGTAAGCCGGCAGCGCGTTCAGGAACGCCTTGGTGAAGTAGCTGCTGTTGACGGGGGTGGCCAGGTTGCCGACGCAGGGGTCGGCCACGGGGGTCACGGTCATGGTGAAGAAGTGGCGGGGGTGCGAGTTGGCGCGAGGAAGCTCAGTCGCGGGCTTCGATCACGTTGAACAGCAGCGCCATGGCCACGGCCGGGCCAAGGATCCCTACAAGGGGCACGAACACCGAAGGCATCCAGGCGGCGGCGAAATCTCCAGTCATGGCGCGGGCCAATAGCAACCGCCGGTACTGTAAGTAGCAGTCCCAAAGCGGGTTCTCGGGCCATCGTGGGGCGACATAAAAGTTCAATCCACCCACCTGCCTGATTGCCGCGATGAATCCTTCCGTTCTTGGCGGCGGCGCCGCGCTGCTGGTGGCCCTGGCTTGGCTGATCACCCGCCGTCGGCCCGTTGCCGTGTTGCGCAGCACTGATGCCAGTGCCGTGGCGGCCCTGAACCGGGCCCAGATCACCCAGGTGCAGGAGTTGACCGGTGTGGATCCCGAGGAGGCTCTCCCATCCATCGCCGAGCCGTCGGAAGATTTCGCGTTCCCTGCGGCATCAGATGCGCGGGGCCGGGCTGCTTTGGTTCAGGCGCTGAGCCTGCAGCTGCAGGGCACCACCCCCGAGAGGCTGGAGGCCATCACCCGTGCTGCCGGCTGGGGTGATCGGGTTGCACTGCCGCTGTTGCAGCGCGGCCTGCGGGATGTGGATCCCGAAGTGGTTCTGGCGGCCTCCACAGGCATGGCCAGGTTCCGTGGACGCACCCCTGGCCATGAGGCCGTGGCGAAGACCAATCCCATGCCCCTGCCCCGAAACGCAGCCGCCCTCACCTGAGGGTTTCGCGCACCCGGTAGATCGGGCGGCCCTGACTTTCGTGATAAGTGCGCATCTGTAGTTCGGCCAATAGGCCGAAGCAGAACAGCTGCACCCCAGTGACGAAGCCGAGCAGGCCCATCAGCAGCAGGGGGCGATCGCCGATGTTCACCCCCAGCAGCAGTTTTTCGCCCACCAGCCACAACACCACAAGCAGTCCCACCCCCATCGCCGCCAGGCCGCCGAAGCCGAACACGTGCATCGGGCGTGTGAGGAAGCGCTTCATGAACCACACGGTGAGCAGGTCCATCAGCACGCGGAAGGTGCGATCGATGCCGTATTTGCTCTGGCCGTAGCGGCGGGCGTGGTGGGTCACCTTCACTTCGGTGATCCGGGCCCCTTCGATGAAGGCCAGCGCCGGCAGGAAGCGGTGCAGCTCCCCGTAGAGGTTCATGTCATCCACCACCTCGCGCCGGTAGGCCTTCAGCGAGCAGCCGTAATCGTGCAGCCGCACCCCGGTCACGCGGGCGATCAGCCGGTTGGCCAACAGCGAAGGCAACAGCCGGCTCATCGCGGCGTCCTGGCGCTGGTGGCGCCAGCCGCTCACCAGGTCGTAGCCCTCATCGAGCTTCTGTAGTAACTGCGGGATATCGGCCGGATCGTTCTGGAGGTCGCCGTCGAGGGTCACGATCACCTCGCCGCTGCTGGCATCGAAGCCGGCGGCCATGGCGGCCGTCTGGCCGTAGTTGCGGCGCAGCAGCACCGCCACCAGCTCGGGCACCTGGGAGCTCACCTCGCGCAGCACGGCGGCGGTTCGATCCCGGGAGCCGTCGTCCACAAGCACCAGCTCGAACGGAATCCCGAGCGGGCGCACATGGCTCAGGATCCGCTCCACCAGCGGCGGCAGGCTCTCCTCCTCGTTGAAGAGGGGCACCACCACCGAGAGCTGCATCGATCTGGCCCGTTGCGTGGGGCGAACCTACGTGGGAAGCGGGCTGCCGTCGTGGCTGTGCATCACCCGCCCGGCGCCGCGTAGTTCCTGGCGGTAGTGGCTGGCTACCGGGTGGCTGTTGCGCGGATTGAGGTTGTCGATGCCCAGCCCGTTGCGGCCGTGCTCTCGGCCGGAGCTGTGCTGGTAGTGCCCGCCGCCCAGATGCAGGCCCACATGGGTGCACCGGCGCGCCGTGCCGAAGAAGATCAGATCGCCCGGCTCCAGCAGGTGGGTGACGCCGGGCTGCACCGCCACCGGCTGGCAGAAGCGCTCCTGCAGGTAGGCGTCGCGCGGCAGCCAGATGCCGGCGCTGGCAAAGGCCGTTTGCACCAGGCCAGAGCAGTCGTAATGGGGGCCCACCGTGCCGCCCCACAGATAGGTGTTGGGCACCTCCATTGCGGCCAGGCCAAAGGCAATCACCCGCTCCAGCCGGTTGGCGATCACGGCCCGGTTCAGCCGCGGCAGCAGCGGCGCGCCGCTCGCCCGGGCCCGGCCCAGCAGATGGGAGGGCTCCAGCCAACCGTGGTAGCCGTCTTCCGCCAGCCGCACCCGCAGGCGCTTGCCGCTTGGTGCCGCATCCACGATCCGAAGACAGCGACCGGCGGCTGCCTGGGTGGTGAGCCCCAGGCCCTGCGGCCGGCTGAATAGATCGAGTGGCGCCTCGAGCCGCCAGGTGGTGCCCGGGCCCAGCAGCTCGGGGGCCGCGGGGGTGCCCTCAGGCGGAAGCAGCGCAGTGGTGGTGCCTAATCTCGCCACAATGCAGGCCGGCAGTGATGGCGTTCTACAGCCCGGATCCGGCCATGGGCCAGCACCTGGAGTCGCTGGTGCGGGCCCTTGAGCAGGACGGCCGCCCGGGGTTGGCCGATCAACTCTCGATCACTTGGCTGCGTTACGCCCCGGGCCGCTCGCCGATTGGCGCAGGGGCCGATCTGGATGCCCCGGCGTTCTGGGCCCTGCCGCTGCAGGGGGCGAGTTGGCATGGAGGCCGCTGCCGCTATCCCGCCAGCGTGGTGAAGCTGGTGTATCTGGTGGCGGCGGAAGCCTGGTTGCAGGCCGATCTGATCCCCCCAAGCCACGACCTCACCGCTGCGCTGGCGGAGATGATCCGCGACTCCAGCAACGACGCCACGGGCCTGGTGGTGGATCTGCTCACCGGCACCACCAGCGGTCCGCGCCTGCCGGCTGAGGCGATGGCGATCTGGCACAGCCAGCGGCAGCTGGTGAACCAGTGGCTGCAGGGGCTGGGCTGGCCAGAGTTGGAGGGTTGGAATGCCTGCCAGAAAACCTGGGGCGATGGCCCCCAGGGGCGGGAGCGCGCGTCGTATGGCTCTGCTGGTGAAAACCGCAATCGCCTCAGCACCGATGGGGTGGCGCGGCTGCTGCATGCCGTGATCGGCTCGGCGATCGTGTCGCCCCCCGCCTCCAGCCGCATGCGCGAGCTGCTTGCCCGCAGCCTGGACCGGCAGGAGCGCTCCGCCGACCCCGAGAATCAGGTGGATGGTTTTATCGGCGAGGCCCTGGGTGAGGGGGCGCGGCTGTGGAGCAAGGCTGGCTGGATGAGCCAGGCCCGCCACGACGCGGCCTACGTGGAACTGCCCGCCGACAACGGCGTGCAGGCCCATCTGCTGGTGGCGTTCAGCGAGGGCCCGGCCTGCGCCCGCGACGAAGGGCTGCTGCCGGAACTGGCGCGTCGGATCTTTGCGCGCTAAGGCTCATCCAGGGCTTGTTGGGAGCCTGAATACTCAAAAGCTGGGTGATTGCTCAGCCGGCTTTTGGTGGAAACGGAGAGGGAGGGATTCGAACCCTCGACAGAAGTTGCCTCCTGTAACTCCTTAGCAGGGAGCCGCTTTCAACCACTCAGCCACCTCTCCAGTGGCCCGCTGAGCCTATCAGCACGCCTCGCCGGCGTCCTCCGCATCCCAGCCGGGTCGTTCTCCCTCCCGGAGGCGGGGCAGCCGATGTTTGAAGCCGCAGAGGATCTCCCAGGGGATCGTGCCGCAGCGCTGGCTCCAGATCGTGGGGCTGATCTCGGTATCGCCCTGGCGTTCCCGGCCCAGCAAGGTCACCACCGCCCCTACGTCCAGTTCCGGGCAGTCGGTGACATCCAGCATCAGCTGGTCCATGGTGATGGCACCAACCTGCGGCAGTTTTTGGCCGTTGAACAGGGCCTCCATCTGGCCTGACAGCAGGCGGGGCACGCCGTCGGCATAGCCGATACCCACCACCGCCAGGCGGGTAGGGCGATCGGTGACGAAGCGATGGCCGTAGCTCACCCCCACCCCGGCGGGAACGTTGCGCAGGAGGGTCACCCGGGCCCGCAGGTGCATGGCCGGCTGCAACGGCACCACCGCACTGAGATGGTTGGCGGGGGCATGGCCGTAGAGCGCCAGGCCCACGCGCACCAGGTCGTAGTGGAGCCCGGGGCTGCGCAGGGTGCCGGCGGAATTGGCCAGATGCAGGCAGCCGCCGTTGAGGCCCTGCTCCCCCAGGCTCCGGAGCACGGTGTCAAAGCGCCGTTGCTGCTCGGCCGTGAGCCCGTCGTCGGACTCGGGGGCGGCATCGGCGCTGGCCAGGTGGGAGTAAGTGCCCGCCAATTCGATGGCATCGAGATCCTGCAGGGCGGTCACCAGTCGGGCGCCCTCCTGCCAGTCGGCACCGAGCCGAGCCATGCCGGTGTCGAGCTTGAGCTGCACAGCCATGCGCCGGCCGCTGCCGCTGGCCAGGTTCTGGCAGAGCAGGGCCTCGCGCATGGTGCTGAGGGTGGGCATCAGCCGCCAGCGCAGGCAGAGCCGCAGCTCCTCGGGTTGGGTGAGGTTGCCCAGCACCAGCACCGGGGCCTCGATGCCGGCGCGGCGTAGTTCCAGGCCCTCGGCCAGGGTGGCCACGCCAAAGCTGGAGGCGCCGCCGGCGGCCGCAGCCTTGGCCACGGCCACGGCCCCATGGCCGTAGCCATCGGCCTTCACCACTGCCATCAGCGCGGTGCGCTCGCCGAGCTGGCGCCGCAGGGTCTGGGCATTGGCTGTCACCGCGCCGGTGTCGATGTCGACCCAGGCGCGCTGCCTGGCTGCCCGTGCCAGCTCCTCGGGCCGGGGCACCGGTGATGCGGCCGTCATCGCCCCCGCCCCCAAACGTCACCACTGGCGCCGGGGATCCTCGGTGTTGCAGCGGTGGCGACGGTGATCTGCGGCACGGATTTCACCGCATAAGTGCCCTTAGCATGCCGCCCATCGCAGGCTCTGCCATGGGCCACGTTCTTGTTCTGAATGCGTCCTACGAGCCGCTGAACATCACCACCTGGCGCCGGGCCATGGTGATGCTGCTCAAAGGCAAGGCCGAGGGGCTGGAACACGATTCCTCGCGTCCGATCCGCGACGACATCCTGCTGCCCACGGTGATTCGGTTGCGGCAGTTCGTGCGAGTGCCTTATCGCCAGATGCCCCTCACGCGCCGCAACGTGTTTCAGCGCGATGGGCATCGCTGTCAGTACTGCGGCTGCGCCGATGAGCGTCTCTCGATCGATCACGTGATCCCCCGCAGCCGCGGCGGGGCCGATGTGTGGGAGAACGTGACCACCGCCTGCCTGCCCTGCAACGTACGCAAGGGCAACCGCACACCGCGGGAAGCCGACATGCCGCTGAACCGCAAGCCCGAGCGGCCCCCGAGCGGCTTGAGGTTCGAGGCGATCCGCCACATCCGCTCGGGGCAGCATCAGGAGTGGGCCAAATACGTGATTGCGGCCTGAGGGATGACTGGGGGACACGGCGTCAGCCTCAGGCGGCCACCTGTTCCGCCAGTTCCTCCAGCAGACGGTTCTGATCGGTGGTGATGCAGGCTCCGATCACATCCTGGAGCTGGCCATTGAGGATCGGATCCAGGGAGAAGTTGCGCCCCAGCCGGTGATCGGTTACCCGGTTGTCTTTGTAGTTGTAGGTGCGGATCTTTTCGCTGCGATCGCCGCTGCCCACCTGGGCCAACCGGGCGGAACGCTCCTTGGCATTGGCTTCGGCCAGTTCCCGCTCGTAGAGCTTGGCCCTCAGGATTTCCAGAGCCCGCTCGCGGTTCTGCAGTTGGGAGCGCTCCTGGGTGCAGAACACGCGGATGCCGGTGGGTTTGTGCAGCAGGTCCACGGCTGTTTCCACCTTGTTCACGTTCTGGCCGCCGGCGCCGCCGGAGCGGGCGGTGCTGATCTCCAGATCACCGGGATCGATCTGCACCTCCACCGGATCGGCTTCCGGCATCACCGCCACGGTGGCGGTGGAGGTGTGCACCCGCCCCTGGCTTTCGGTGGCGGGCACCCGCTGCACCCGATGCACGCCGGCCTCGAACTTCAGCCGGCTATACACCCCATCGCCGCGGATCGCGAGGACCAGTTCCTTGTAGCCGCCAAGTTCCGCTTCGGAAGCACTCACGGGCTCCACCTTCCAGCCCGCGCTCTGGGCATACCGCTCGTACATGCGGGCCAGATCACCGGCCCAGATCGCGGCCTCATCGCCGCCCGCCCCGGCCCGGATTTCGAGCATCACACTGCGTTCGTCGCGGGGGTCGCGCGGCAGCAGGGCAATGGTGAGCTCGTGCTCAAGGGCATCGATGGCCGCGGCGAGTTGGGCCAGTTCTTCCTGGGCCAGCTCCTCCATGGCGGGATCGCCGCGGTGTTCGCGCAGGAGGTTGCGGGCCTCCTCTTGCTCGCGCTCCAGCTTCAGCAGCTGGTTGTGGTTGGCCACCAGCGGCTCCAGTCGCGAGCGCTCCCGTGCGATGGATTGCAGCTGGGCGGGATCGGATGCCACGGCCGGATCGGCCAGCTGCCGCTCCAGGGTTTCGAAGGTGCGGCGGGCCGTGTCCAGGCGCTCATGCAGCAGGGATCGATCCATGGAGGAGCAGCGGCAGGAGGGGGAATGGCGGCGGCGCCGGGGCAAAAAAAGACCGGATGCTCACAGCACCCGGCCAGGGAGAAACCAGCGAAAGGCCGGTGAAAAGCCTGAAATCAGGCCTTGGCGTCTTCGTCCTTCTTGGCGGCAGCGCCACCGCCCATGCCGTACTTGCGCATGAAGCGGTCCACGCGGCCCTCGGTGTCGAGGATCTTCTGGGTGCCGGTATAGAAGGGGTGGTTGCCGCTCCAGACGTCGACGTGAATCTCGGGCTGGGTGGAACCGGTGGTCATGACCACCTCGCCGTTGCAGATCACCTTGGCATCGGGATACCAGGTGGGATGGATATCGGCCTTGGGCATGGCTGAGTACAGGGAGGAAAGGATCAGCGCTTGGAGAACTGAGGAGCCTTGCGGGCTTTCTTTAGGCCGTACTTGCGACGCTCCTTGGCGCGGGGGTCACGGCTGAGGTGGCCCTCGGTCTTCAGGGGCTTGCGGTTGTCGTTGGACAGTTCGCACAGGGCACGGGCTGCACCCTGCTTGATGGCATCAGCCTGGCCGGTGAGGCCACCGCCACGCACGTTCACCAGCAGGTCGTAGTCCGTCGCCAGGCCAAGGGTCTGGAGAGGAGCCTTCACCGCCGCCATGTAGACGGGGTTGTAGTTCAGGTAGTTGTCGCCGGGACGACCATTGATGGTGACGTTGCCGGTGCCGGGCACCACACGCACACGGGCGACGGCGGTCTTACGGCGACCGGTGCCCCAGTAGACGACGGTGTTGGTGCTCATCGGGCGGAAGCGGCGGGATCGAGGGCGAGAACCTGAGGCTGCTGGGCGGCGTGGGGATGGTCAGCGCCCTTGTAGACCTTCAGCTTGCGGAACAGCTGGCGGCCGAGGGCGTTGTGGGGAAGCATGCCCTTGATGGCCTTCTCCACGATGCGCTCGGGAATGCGGGCCTGCAGGTGGGCGAAGGTTTCGGTCTTCATGCCACCGGGACGACCGGAGTGGCGGCGATAGAGCTTCTGGGTGGGCTTGTTGCCGCTCACACGGATCTTGTCGGCGTTGATCACAACGACGAAATCACCGGTGTCGAGGTGGGGCGTGTAGGTGGGCTTGTTCTTGCCACGCAGCACAGAAGCCACTTCGCTGGCTAAGCGGCCGAGGGTCTGGTTCTCGGCGTCCACCAGATACCACTGGCGTTCGAGCGTATCGGTGGAGGGCAGGGATGTCTTGTTCATATCGCCTGGTGAGGCACCGGCTGGCCGGATGGGTGAACCCATCGCGGCGGATGGGGACGGAGCACGCCAGAGGCGTGCTGAATAGCAACGACCTTACCGCTTCGCCTGTCGCAGCCTGATCAGACCTGGTCTGACCGGAATGCCCTGGCCGTGGGGAATCGGAAGCTGAGCTGGCGGTTCGCCTGCTCTCCCTGGTCAGATCCGTCGCGCAATTCGCTCAGGATGCCCAGGGTGCTGGCGCATCGGACAGTGAGAGCCGATACCGCGGTTGGCCATCATACCACGCCCATTTAGGGAATACGGGCTCTGGGTATCCCACCCGCAGTAGGCAGAGGCCTTGGGGGGGCGCCGCCTCCTTCACGGCGGCGCGCTGCCGCTCGCGCCAGCGTTGCTCAAAATCTGCGGGGGTGAGTCGCCCTTCGCCTACGGCCACCAACTGGCCCATCACCAGACGCACCATCCCGTAGAGAAAGCCGCTGGCCTGCAGTTCCACCTGAATCAGGTCGCCGTCGCGTTCCACGCTCACCTCCTGCAGGGTGGTGCGGGCATGGGGCCGTTTGCTGCCGGCCCGCTGAAAGGCACTGAAATCGTGCTCGCCGAGCATGCCCTCCAGCGCGGTGCGCATGTGCTGCTCATCGAGGCGCAGTTGGTAGCGATGCCAGCACCAAGGAGCCAGAAAGAGGTTGGGGGTGCGGCCGTTGAAGATCGTGTAGCGGTAGCGCCGGTAGGTAGCGGAGAAGCAGGCGTGCCATCGCTCGGGCACTTCCGCGGCGGCCCGTACCCGGATCGTCGGCGGCAGCCGGCCATTGAGGGCCTTGGGCCAGCGATGGGCCGGGATCGGCCCGGCGGCATCGAAGTGGGCCACCTGGGCTGCCGCATGCACCCCGGTGTCGGTACGCCCGGCGGCCATGGTGCGCCCGGTGCCGCCGGGATCCAGTGCGGTGATGGCGCTTTCTAGGGTTTCCTGAACGCTCGATGCGTTCTGCTGTCGCTGCCAGCCGTTGAAGGCGGAGCCGTCGTATTGCAGGCACAGGGCGATACGACGAAGCCGCGGCTCCACAAGTGGGGGCCGCGGCTTTGAAGAACAGGACGCTGTTGGGGTGATCGCAGGGATCCGGCGGTGCCGGCAGGGCTCAGACCAGCTCGATGATGGCCATTTCGGCGTTGTCGCCGCGGCGGGGCACGGTGCGGATGATGCGTGTGTAACCGCCGTTGCGATCGCCGTAACGCTCCTGGGCCTTGTCGAACAGGGCGTGCACCAGCTGCTTGTCGTAGATGTAACCGATGGCGCGGCGGCGAGCGGCCAGGCTCCCGTCTTTGGCCAGGGAGATCATCCGCTCAGCTTCATCACGCAGGGCCTTGGCGCGGGCCTTGGTGGTGGTGACGCGACCTTCGCGGATCAGCTGGGTGGTGAGGCCGCGCAGCATGGCCTTGCGTTGGTCGGCGGGGCGTCCCAGTTGGGGGACTCGGCACTGGTGGCGCATGGTTTGAGCTCAGAAAGGAAGGTACGGATAGGCCGGGCCCGATCAGGCGCTGGTACGGCTCTGGGGCAGGGTGATGCCGATGCGCTCGAGCGCTTCGATCACTTCATCGGCAGACTTGGAGCCGAAGTTTTTGATCTCCAGCAGATCTTCGTAGCTGAAGCCCATCAGGTCGGACACGGAGTTGACCTGGGCGCGCTTCAGACAGTTGTAGGCACGCACCGAAAGATTCAGCTCTTCAAGAGGAATCTGGGCTTCGGCTGCGGGCTCGGGTTCCAGGCCGGGCTCTTCGGCCATGGTGAGGCTGGCCAGGGGCTGGAACAGCGCGATTAGCTGGTTGGCAGACTGGGCCATGGCGTCGTCAGGAGTGACGCTGCCGTTGGTTTCGATTTCGAGGCGGAGGCGCTCACGGGCGGAGCCGCCTTCACCCACGGCGGTTTCATCGACGCTGTAGTTCACCCGCTTCACTGGCTTGAACACCGCATCGATCTGCAGCAGATCGATGGCGCTGGTGTCTTCGCTGTGGCGATCCACGGGGCGGTAACCGATGCCCCGCTCCACGTGCACTTCCATTTCCAGGCTGTGGCCGTCAGCCACGTTGGCGATCAGCCGAGCCGGGTCGATCACCTGCACCTGCGAGGAGAACTGCAGGTCGCCGGCGGTGACGGTGGCAGGACCGTTAACCACCAGACGGCCGATCTCCAGCTCGCGGCTGCGGCTGTTCACGGAGATCTGCTTGCAGTTCAGGAGGATGTCGAGAACGTCCTCACGCACACCGGGAACGGTGGCGTACTCGTGGTTCACCCCCGAAATGCGTACGGCGGTGACGGCGCTGCCTTCGAGGCCGCCGATCAGCACGCGACGCAGGGCATTGCCCAGGGTGGTGGCCTGGCCCCGATCGAGCGGGCCGATCAGGAAGGTGCCGGTTTGGGAGCGATCTTCAGCGACCTGGTGGTCGATGCGATCGATTTGGTAGTGCAGCACGGTCTGAAAGGTCGAGGAACGGAACGGAAGCGGGCGACGAATCAGACGCGACGACGCTTGGGCCGGCGGCAACCGTTGTGGGGCAGGGGAGTCACGTCGCGGATCAGGGTGATCTCCAGGCCTGCCACCTGCAGTGCGCGGATGGCGGTTTCACGGCCGGAACCAGGACCACGCACCAGCACTTCGATCTGGCGCATGCCCTGCTCGAGGGCACGGCGGGCGGCTGCTTCAGCAGCGGTCTGGGCGGCGAAGGGGGTGCCTTTACGGGCGCCCTTGAAGCCGCTGGCACCAGCGGAGCTCCAGGAGATCACCTCACCAGCGGTGTCGGTGATCGACACGATGGTGTTGTTGAAGGTGCTCTGGATGTGGGCAACGCCGTTGGGGACGTTGCGTTTGGCCTTCTTAGGGCCGGTTTTCTTGGCGGGCTTGGCCATGACGATGGGCCTGCCGGAGGCAGGAGGTGATCGGGAAACGGACGGGGTTGGTTCTGGTGACGCCGGCGGGGCGGCAGAACCGGAGGTCAGGCCTAGGCCTTACTTCTTCTTGCCAGCCACGGTCTTGCGGGCGCCGCGGCGGGTGCGCGCATTGGTGCGGGTGCGCTGACCACGCACGGGCAGGCCGAGGCGATGGCGACGGCCACGCAGGCAGCCGATGTCCTGGAGACGCTTGAGGGCCATGCCCTCCTGACGGCGCAGGTCACCCTCGAGGGTGAAGGATTCGGCGGCACCGCGCAGCTTCTGCACGTCGGCGTCGCTCAGGTCCTTCACGCGGGTGTCGGGATTCACGCCGGTCTTGGCGATGATCTTTTTGGCACGGGTCAGACCGATGCCATACACGTAGGTGAGGGCGATTTCAACTCGCTTGTCGCGAGGGATATCGACGCCGGCAATCCGAGCCACGGGGTAAGGAAGTACGAAGGGGCAAAAGGGGCCCCAGGCGAGGGGCGGAAGCAATCCACGACCCGCGGGACAGTCGGCCGGCGCGGAGGTGGATGGAGTGGTCCGGGGGGACGGGCTTCAGGGAGTTGAAGCGGAGTTGGCTCTTCGGTGGGGAGCCGTGGCAGCCGCCGCGCGGGGCGCGGCGAAGGGGATCAACCCTGGCGCTGCTTGTGCTTGGGGTTGGCGCAGATCACCATCACCCGGCCGTGGCGACGGATCACCCGGCACTTGTCGCACATTTTCTTGACCGAGGCACGCACCTTCATGGGCGTTGTGCTCTCCGAATTTGCAAACCGCCAACCTATCACACAGGTCAACAGCCTCTAGCTGCTCAGCCGA
>CAIOXF010000013.1 GCA_903862155.1 uncultured cyanobacterium
CAGGCTCACCAGCAGGGTGTTGAGGATCCCCCGGCGATCGCCAAGGCTGATGCAGAACGCCAATCCCATGATTGGCAGCATCAGCGGTGCCACGATCATGGCCCCGATCACCGCGGCCACCGAGTCGCCCAGCAGGCCAAAGCTGGCGATGGCGGAGGCCAGCACCAGCAGGATCGTGAACTTCAGGAACTTTGGCCCGGGGCGCCCCTGCTCAAAGATGAGCACATCCGTTACCCGCTCCACCTCCTCTGCCGTGATCGGGCCGCCGTGCAGCAGCTCAGCCAGGTTGCGGGCCATGGGGATCGGCTGTCGAGCAGCAGCCAGTCAACGCTAGGGGTGGTGGATGGCGCTGCCCCCTGCCCGGTCTGCTGCAGCGCGGGCCGACCGGCCGGGTGCCTGTGAAACAATCGCCGACGCCGCCAGATGTCGCTCCGTGAGTCAGCCCAGGAAGCGCAGGGTCTATCCCTTCACCGCGATCGTGGGGCAGGAGGAGATGAAGCTGGCCCTGCTGCTCAACGTGATCGACCCGCGCATTGGCGGCGTGATGATCATGGGTGACCGGGGCACCGGCAAGAGCACCACGATTCGCGCCCTGGCCGATCTGCTGCCCGAGATCGATGTGGTGGCGGGCGATCCCTACAACAGCTCCCCCTCCGACCCCGACCTGCAAAGCGCCGAGGTGCGCCAGCGCCTCGAGCACGGTGACCAGCTGGGCACCGAGAAGCGTCAGGTGCCGATGGTGGACCTGCCCCTGGGCGCCACCGAAGACCGCCTCTGCGGCACCATCGACATCGAGAAGGCCCTGAGCGAAGGCGTGCGGGCGTTTGAGCCGGGCCTGCTGGCCAAGGCCAACCGCGGCCTGCTCTACGTAGACGAGGTGAACCTGCTCGACGACCACCTGGTGGACGTGCTGCTGGATTCGGCCGCCTCGGGCTGGAACACGGTGGAACGCGAAGGTGTGAGCGTGCGCCACCCGGCCCGCTTCGTGCTGATCGGCTCCGGCAACCCGGAAGAAGGTGAGCTACGCCCCCAGCTGCTCGACCGCTTCGGCATGAGCGTGGAGGTGCGCACCGTGCGCGATCCCGAGCTGCGGGTGCAGGTGGTGGATCAGCGCACCGCCTTCGACAACGATCCCGACGGCTTCAACACCGCCGTGCAACCCAGCCAGGATGCCCTGCAGGATCGAGTGATCGCGGCGCAGAGTCTCCTGCCACAGGTCCAAATCGACGACGACCTGCGCATCCGGATCTCGGCCATCTGCGGTGAACTGGATGTGGACGGCCTGCGCGGCGACATCGTGACCAACCGGGCCGCCCGCGCCCTGGCCGCCTTCGAGGGCCGCACCGAAGTCACGGAAGACGACGTGGCCCGCGTGGCCGCCTGCTGCCTGCGCCACCGCCTGCGCAAGGACCCCCTCGAGCAGATCGACTCCGGCGACCGGGTGGTGAAGGTGTTCTGCAAGGTGTTCGAGCGCCCCGAAGCCACCGACCGCAGCGCCTTCGAACTCGCTCTGGCGGCCTGATATCGCCATACGATGACGTCATCCGCCGCGGCCTAGCCGCTGATGCGCACGATCATCGACCTGCCCGATTCAGACCGTGAGCGCCTCGATCCGGTCTGCCGCCAGCGGGGGGTTCACGGGCGGAGGGCTTGAGGCAGGCCCTCCGCTGCTGGCTGGATCAACAGACTCCCCAGCACCGTGCGGTGTTCGGGCTCTGGCGCGATCGCAGCGACGACTCACTCACCCTGCAGCGCCAATTCCGCGATGCGTGGGAACGCTGAAGCCTCTGAGCCCACGGGCAGCTCAAGCTTCTTGCTCGATACCCTTCTTGCTCGATACCAGCGTGCTGATCGATGTGCTGAAAGGGGCGCCGCAGGCGCTGGCCTGGCTCGAGGCCGAGGGCACGGGCGCAGCCATCTGCGTGGTCACCTGGATCGAAATCCTGGTGGGGTGTCATGAACTGGAGCTTGAAGCTGTCACCGATTGGCTGAACGGCTTCACACGACTGGAACTCACCCAGCCCGTGGCGAGCAAGGCTGTGGAACTGCGTCGGACCCTGGGCATCAAGATTCCGGACGCCATCATCCTGGCGACGGCCCGTTGCCATCAGCGTCAGCTCGTGAGCCGCAACACCCGCGATTTTCCCGTGAGCCTGGGGGATGTGGTGGTGCCGTATCAGCTTTAAACCCATGCGCATCCTCGGCATCGATCCAGGCCTGGCCCGCGTGGGCTACGGCGTGATCGAGATCGAGGGGCAGCGCCAGCGAATGCTCGACTGCGGCATCCTGCGCACCGATCCGGGCCGCAGCGAGGGCGAGCGGATGGTGGAAATCGCCAACGATCTGCGGGTGCTGATCCGCAGCTGGCGGCCCGATCTGGCAGTGGTGGAGAAGTTTTTCTTCTACCGCTCGAGCACCACCATCTCGGTGGTTCAAGCCCGTGGCGTTTTGGTGATGACGCTGGCGCGCTTCGGCATCCCGGTGCGGGAGTTTCCGCCGATGCAGATCAAGCAGGCCCTCACC
>CAIOXF010000014.1 GCA_903862155.1 uncultured cyanobacterium
CACTAGTGGAGATGGCCAAGTTGCGGGGCAGCACGTTTGATCCGCTGCTGCTGGATCAGATGCTGGCCTGCGCTCATCGCTGTGAGGAGATCCATCGCACCCACGCCGATGCCGAATCCCGGCCGTTGGCCGGCGTGCGCTGAGTTTAGGTCCGCAGATAGCCCCAGGCGGAGCTGAGGGCCAGGGCCAGGGACGGCCAGAACAGCCACCAGCCCAGTTGCTCCAGCGCTCCCGCCAGCGGCCATGACGCCGGCCAGAGCAGCAACAGCAGGGCGGTGAACTGCAGCACGGTTTTGGCCTTTCCCCCCTGGGAGGCCGGTCCGCCGCTGCCTTGGCCAGCGCGCCAGCCCGAGATCAGCAGCTCCCGGGCCAGCAGAAGCCACACCGCCCACAGCGGCAGGCTTCCCTGGGCTGCCAGCCAGAGCAGCGGCGCGCTGATCAGGATTTTGTCGGTGAGGGGATCGAGCCGGGCACCCCACACCGAGCCGCCGCCTGCCCGGCGTGCCAGCAGCCCATCGAGCCAGTCGGTCACGCCCCCCAGAAGCAGCAACCCCCAGGCCAGGGCGTGCCATCCAGCCATCAGCGCCAGGATCAACGGCAACCCCAGCACTGCCCGCCCGGCGGTGAGGCCATCGGCCAGCCGGCGCAGCAGGGAAGGTCTCATGGGCGGGGTGCGGGCTCGGCCCCAGAATGCCCGCAGCTCCTTCCCCCTGCCCGTGGTGCAACAGCCGGTTTCCGCCGTGATGACAGCGCCGCTGCTCAGCGTGACCGCCGATTCGCCCCTGCAGGATGCGGTGCAGCTGATGAGCACCCACCACATCAGCGGCCTGCCGGTGGTGGATGGCACCGGTGCCCTGGTGGGCGAACTCACCGAGCAAGACCTGATGGTGCGCGAGAGCGGCTTTGATGCCGGCCCCTACGTGCTGCTGCTCGATTCGGTGATCTACCTGCGCAATCCCCTGCAGTGGGACAAGCAGGTGCACCAGGTGCTGGGCAGCACGGTGGGTGAGGTGATGAGCAAGCACCCTCACACCTGCGCGGCCGAACTGCCCCTGCCCAGCGCCGCCAAGCTGCTGCACGAGCGCAGCACCCAGCGCCTGTTCGTGCTCGAGGGCCACAAGCCGGTGGGTGTGCTTACCCGCGGCGATGTTGTGCGTGCCCTGGCTGCGGAAGGCTGAAGATCTGGCGAGTGAGCGTCCTGATCAGTTTGGCGTTGGCGGCGGTAGGGGCGGTGGCAGTGGGGCCAGGGGTACACCTGTAGCCGCCGGGGCTGCCGGGCTCACTGCTGGCATGGCTGTTGCGGCCCCTGGAGGTCCCACTGCTGGCGTTTCGTTTCCGGCGGTAGCCGCTTCTCTGTCAGTGCTTGCGGGATCGGCAGGCAGCATTTCCGGTGCCGCCAGGGCGTTGTCGGCCGGGAGCTCCAGCGGGGCCGGCGCTTCCCCGGCCGCCAGGGTGCCTTCGATTTCTTGTTGCTGGCGGGCCTGCAGGGCCAGGGGATCGGCGCTGATCGGGGGCTCCCGGAAGGGGGCGCGCTGGCTCGGTCGCTGGTTGCCATTCCCCCGCGGCGCCCAGATCAGCCGCGCCACCGGTTCCACCCCCTGCTCGATCAGGCGGTTGAGGCCCGCCAGTATCCGATCCACCACCTGGCCGCCCAGGGTTTGGCCGCACTGGAACGGATTGCCGCAGCCGGCCGGGCCGCCGCTTACCGCCAGACCCGCCAGCAGGGAGCCCTGTAGAGGCACCGCGCGACGGCTCAGCCGCAGCATGTACGGCACGTGCACAAAGCTGGTGGCGCCGCCGCTGATCCAGTTGGCGTCGGCGTCGCTGAAGCCCTTGGCCCCAGGCACGATGAAGCGGCTCTTCGAGGCGTGGTCGGGCATGTAGGCCGCCCGCAGGCCCCGGCTACGGGCTAGCGCCCGGGTTTGCTCCAGGGTGAGGCCATCACGGCTCATCAGCACCTCCATCCGCCCATCGGGCCGCAGGCCGATCAGCATCCGGATCCGCGGCAGGAAATAGCGGATTTGCTGCCCCATCGAGATGCTGTATGCACCCCGGTAGTCGGGCGGCGGCGGTTCCAGGTCGTTGTAGATGCTGTGCAGCCCGCCGATAAAGCTCTCGAAGCGCCGGGCCCGCTCGGGGGTGAGCTCCCCGTAGCCGAATTCCACGCCCCCGTCGTGGCGGATGCCTACGTAGGCGCGCTGGCGGGCGGCGGTGCGGTTGCGGCCCCGCCACACCCGATCGCCAAACTTCAGATCCCCCAGCGGCACGGTGATCTCCCGGCCGCCGGCTTCCACGTGCCGCTCATACATCGGGCCCGACACGAAGGCCAGGGCACCCGGGTCGGCATAGGCCTCCTGCTCCCGGTCCCAGCCCTCGAACAGATCGATCTGCACCTGGCGCGGATCGAAGTCCAGGGCGTAGGTGTCGTTGTCGGGCAGGTAGCGGAAGGGCTGGCCGTCAGCCCTGGTGAGCAGCGGTGCCCCCGCACGCTGGGCTTCCGGGATGGGCGGCGCGATCGCCAGGAGAAAGGTGAGCATCCCCACCGGCAGGCCGATCAGCCAAGCCCGCTTGATCTGCCAGAGCGGACGCGGCGGCCGACGGGTGAGGGTGTCCAAGGAACGACGGTGCCGTCGGCGATGAGCCAGATCACGTCACCCTCGGAGCACGGATGACCGCCCGTCAAGCTGCCGAAGGCCGGCAAGGCCAGCCGCTGATCGTGGCGATCTAGCGCGAAACAGGGCAGCCGCAGCCGCTCCTTGCCCGCCCCCACCACTGCCACCGGATGCAGGTGGCCGCAGAGGTTGAGATGGCCGGGCCTGGGATCGGGGTCGTGGCTAAGCCACCAGGGCCCCAGGGCCTGGGCTGGCTCCAGGGGGAGACCCTCGATCCAGCTGCCGCGTTCGTGGTTGCCACCGATCAGGCGGAGCGCGCAGCCCATTAGCTCCGGCAGGGCAGCGAGCTTGGCGCGCAGCTCAGCGGTGAGGCCTAGGCGGCTGTGGATCAGGTCGCCCAGCACCACCACCGCAGCGGGCTCGAGCCGATGGGCCAGGGCTAACAGGGCATTGAGCGTGGAGGCGTCGCCATCGCTGGGCAGGGGGATGCCGTGGGCCTGGAAGGTTTCGGCCTTGCCCAGGTGCAGATCCGCCAGTAGCAGAGTGCGGCGCCGGGGATCCCACACCGCCTTCTCGCCCAACAGGTCCAGGGGCTCGCCACCCCAGCGCAGGGTGCTCACTCGCGGCCCATGCCCCGCAGATAGGCCGGGTTGGCCTGGGCCTGGCTGATCACGGCCTGCACGTGGGGGTAGGGGGTGAGGTCGATCTGCGGAAAGAACACCGGCAGGTAGGCCAGGTAAGCGTGCACAGCGCAGTCGGCCACGGTCCACTCGGGATCGCCCTCCTCGGGGGCAAAGCCGCTGCCTGCCAGCAGGGAGCGGCCGCCGGCGAGCTGCCCGTTGAGGGTGGTCATCAGCCGGGGAAACTCGCGTTCGCGGTTTGAGGGCACGAACAGGGCCACCGCCAGGGTGGCGTTGGCGAACAGCAGCCACTGGTTGGCCAGGCTGCGCCGCGCCGCGCCATGGGGGCCGTCGAACTCGTGGCCGTAGTGCTCGGCCAGGTGCAGCAGGATCGCGCCGCTCTCAAACAGCTTCAGCGGCTCGCCGTTGGTTCCGGTGAAGGCGTCGTCTACCAGGGCCGGCACCTTGCCGAAGTGGTTGATCGCGGTGAAGGGGGCCTCGCGGTGCTCGCCGGCCTCCATGTCGAGCTGCACCCACTGGTAGGGGATGCCCTTCGCTTCTAGATACCAGCGGGGCATGGATGCACGTGAGCGAGCACCGCCATAGAGGGTGAGGGTCATGGCCATAGCGCTGCCGGCCTGCTGACCCTAGGGACTCGCATCGGCCACAGGCAGCCCTAAGATTCAATACCAGCGGGGCGCAATTGTTTTGATCTAGTGCGAACGAGCAATGCCACAGAGGTGAGCGCGGAGCTGCAGCAAG
>CAIOXF010000015.1 GCA_903862155.1 uncultured cyanobacterium
GAGCTTGGCCAGGGTTTCCTGGCCCACGTAGCAGCCCTTGTTCAGGCTCACCCAGGGGGACAGCCCCAACTCGAAGGGATTGGTGTCGTTGTTGGCTTCGGAAGGCACCGCGGGGAAGCCCTGGCGGATGCGCTGTAGCTCGGCTTGCTCCGGCGTGAGCTCGGGCAAGGCCGCCAGCCAGCTCGGCATCGCGGCGCCAGCGCGCAGCAGCAGGGCCGGCTGATCGGTGCCGGCGCCCAGATCCACCCCGGGTTGCAGCCATTCGCCATCGCTTAGCGGGGCGGCGGCTGCCCCGGTGAAACGCACGAGGGCGGCGGGCTGGGGTGCGCCCAGCTCCACCTGATCGGCTGGGAAGAGCACCCGATCCAGGGCCCCATGGATGGCGGCTGCGTCGCCGCTCAGCAGCACCAGCTCCACCCCCTGCTCCTGCACTCGCACCAGGGCCAACCCGCGCATCCGCGCCGTGGGGCTGATCAGGCACGTGGCCAGGCAACTGCCGGGCTTCGCCAGCTCAATCGCCTGGCTGCTCTGGCCGTGCAGGAAGCGGCGGGCATCGGCGCCCTTCAGCTGGATCGTGTGAACGCTGCGGCTCCAGCGCGCGGGGGAGGGAAGGCTGCTCATCGGGCCATGCTGGCCATCACACTTGCCTGGCTGCCGCCACTGCGGCCACCTCCTCCAGCAGGAAGAGGCTGCGCAGCTCCAGCCCGGCTTCGGTCATGGCCTCCAGGCCGCCCTCCTGCCGGTCCACGATTGTGACCACGCGCTCCACCACGTAGCCCGCTTCGCGCAGTTGCTTCACCGCCTTAAGCGAGGAGCCGCCGGTGGTGACCACGTCTTCCAGCACCGTGATGTGGCTTCCGGCTTCCGGCAGGGGGCCCTCCAGCCAGGCGCCGGTGCCATGGCCCTTGGCCTCCTTGCGCACGATCAGCGCATCCAGATCCCGGCCCGCCAGGGCGGCGCGCAGGGCTACGGCGCTCACCAAAGGGTCGGCACCGAGGGTGAGGCCCGCCACCGCGGCAGCTTGCGGCTCCACGTGATCCAGCATCAGACCGCCGAGCAGGGCCAGGCCCACGCCGCTGAGGCTCACTGGCTTGCAGTTCACGTAGTGGTGGCTGGTGCGGCCCGAGGCCAGGGTGAACTCGCCATGGCGATAGGCCCGTGTGGCCAGCAGCGGCAGCAGGGCTTCGCGCATAGCGCTGCTGGTGGTGGGCACGGAAACGGTCATGGCCGCAGCGGCAGGGGCTCGGATCTCCCCACTCTCGGCCACCACCCTGGTGCCCACTGGCCAGCTTCCTTAGCCTGGGGCCACGTTGTTGGCGCTGGTGGTGGCACGGATCGGATCACAGCTCGTGTTGGGCACTGGTGCGCTGGCCTCCGCAGTGCTGGCCGGCGCCGCTGCTCTGGCTGGCCCGGTGGTGTGCACCACCACCCTGGAAGCTCCGCCTGTTTCGCCGGGCAGCCGCCAGCCCGCGGCACCTGTGGACGTCACCCGCTGCGCCACGGTGCAGACCACCCCCGAGTTGGTGGAGCGCCGCTTCTTCAGCTACACCTCGCCCTACGCCCGCGGCATCGACATCACCCACCAGATCACCGACATCCTCGGGATTGCGATGGGTGGCGGTGACGGCACCAAGGTGATGGGCTTCGGCTTCCCCGATCAGACGATCGTGTGGGACGGCTCTGCACTGCAAAACACCTATCAGGTGCTGCTGGAGGAGCAGAGCAACCCGATGCCCTGGCGTACTGGCGATGTGCCCAGTGGCTTCTCCAGCAGCCTGGGCTCCGGTGGCGCCAGCACCATGGTCTCGTCCTGGCAAGATCCCTCGGTGAGCTACGGCCGGCCGGTGCGCGGGCTCTGGTAGCTCAGCTCCCCCGGGGGTCTAGCAATCTGGTGAATGCAGCGGACTCATAATCCGCCTTAGGCGAGTTCGATCCTCGCGACCCCCATCTGAATGTCCTCCGCCAGCGATGGCGGGAGGTGATCACCGATAATCCCCCCATCTGAGGGGCCAATGCCATGAACCCGGTGCGTGTGGGTGTCATTGGCATCGGCAACATGGGCTGGCACCACGCCCGGGTGTTGAGCCTGCTGCGCGACGCAGAGCTCGTGGGTGTGGCCGACCCCGATGGGGCCCGCGGCAAGCTCGCCACCGAGCAGTTCGGCTGCCGCTGGTTTCCCGACTACACCGCCATGCTCAGCCAGGTGGAGGCGGTGTGTATCGCCGTGCCCACCCTGCTGCACCACCGGGTGGGTCTGGCCTGTCTGCAGGCGGGCCTGCACGTGTTGATTGAGAAGCCGATCGCCGCCAGCCAGGAAGAAGCCGCTGATCTGATCCAGGCTGCGGATCAGGCCGGCCGGCTCCTGCAGGTGGGGCACATCGAGCGTTTTAACCCCGCCTTCCGCGAGCTGGTGAAGGTGGCCGCCGGTGAGGAGGTGGTGGTGCTGGAGGCCCGCCGCCACAGCCCCAACGCCGACCGTGCCAACGACGTGTCGGTGGTGTTCGACCTGATGATCCACGACATCGACCTGGTGCTGGAGCTGGCCGCCTCGCCCGTGGTGCGCCTGGCCGCCGCCGGGGGGCGCAGCGCCGAGGGCCCCATCGACTACGTGAACGCCACGCTGGGTTTCGCCAATGGGGTGGTGGCCAGCCTCACCTCCAGCAAGATGGCGCACCGCAAGATCCGCAGTCTCAGTGCCCACTGCCGCAATGCGCTGGTGGAAACCGACTTCCTCAACCGCACCCTCCACATCCACCGCCGTGCCCACGAATCGGTGAGCGCCGACCATGGCGAGCTGGTGTATCGCTCCGACGGGGTGATCGAGGAGGTGAGCACCACTTCAATCGAGCCCCTCTATGCCGAGCTGGAACACTTCCTGCGCTGCGTGCGCGGCGAGGAGAAGCCGGCGGTGGATGGCCTCCAGGCGTCCCGGGCCCTGCAGCTGGCTGATCTGATCGAGCAGTGCGTTGAGCAGCCCAACCTCTGCATGACCCTCGACCAGCCGATCTAATCGGCCAGCTGCCGCAGGGCCTCCAGCTGCCAGCGGCGGCAGTCTGCTGGGGAGGAGCAGTAGAAGCGATCCCAGGCGTCGGCCTTGTGGGTGCCGTACTCCGCGGCAGGGATCTCGGGGTGGGAGAGCTGCCAGCCCACCCGCACGGCGTGGCCGATCACCACATCCAGAGCCAGGTCATCGTCGAAGCGCACCTGGGGGTTCGCGCCAAAGAACGCCATCAGGGTGATCAGCGTTTCGGTGCAGAGCTGGCGGTATTCCGGTGCCTCGATCTTGCTGAGCAGGTGATCCACCAGGGCGGCGAAATTGCGCTCGCCCGGTGTTTTCTCACTCAGCAGCGGCTGGCTCTCCAGCCGGTTGCGCTTCTCGAGTTTGTCGCCGATCACCAGGCCGCGGCAGTGGTGCAGCAGATCCCAGATCCCGGGATAGAAATCGCGCGGCACCCGGCCCAGGGCGCCAAGCCGTTGGCGGTGTTGCATCCAGTCGCCGCCCTTGGGCAGCTCCTCCAGGGGATCGGGCACCTCCCAGCGCACGCGCCCGCTCAGGTGCAACTGCTCCTTCCGCTGCAGTGACGCCCGGGCGTGTTCCACATCGGCCAGCACCGCCCGCAGCCGGCGGCGGATGGCGTGGGGCGGCTGGCTGCAGAGCCGCTCGTAGGCATCAATCGGGGTGAGGTCTGCCTCGGCGGCCAGCTCGCTGGTGAGCAGCAGCAGCAGCTGGCCCAGCTGCAGGGTGAGGCTGCCGCTGAGCAGGGCGGGCTCATGGCGGGCCAGGCCGTCGAGGGCCAGCAGCAGTTCCTGTTGGAGCATCCAGTCGCGGCAGTCTTCGCTGCTGAAGCGGCGGATCATCGTGGCGATCGCCTGGCTGCCCATCGGCTCGGTGATCAGCGAGTCGTTGGTGTAATTCCGCCCCACCACCACTTGCTTCTGGCGCACCAGCAGGTCGATCAGCGCGTCTTCCAGCTGGGGATGCACCAGGCCGAGGGCACCGGCCATGCGCCGCACTTCGCTCCAGTTGCTCTCCGCCAGGGCGCGCCGGTACACCTCCTCCAGCAGGTCGCACAGCTTCACGGCTTCTGCGCCGTTGGGGCCCTGCAACTGGGCATCGAGGCCCAGGCGCCGCTCCAATTGCTCGAGCACCTCCCCCTGTTCCGCGAGGGAGGTGCTGCGCCAGAGCCGGTCGGCGAGTTCGGCCACCGCTGAGGCCGTGGCCTCCCGCTCTAGGGCCAGCTCCTCAGCTGCCGAGAGGGGCTCGAGGGTGGTGATCGCCCGCAGCGGTACCGGGGCCGGCAGGGGCTCGGCCTCGTGGGCCGCGGCTTCCTCTGGCAGGTCCACCCAGCTGGCCTGGTCGATCAGCTGGGCGAGGGTTGCCAGCTGCACCGGCACGCCGTCGAGCGTGCCCTGCTGGAGCTGCTCACCCAGACGGATGAAGGTGCCTGGGGCCGCGCGGAACGGGCCCTCGCCCACAGGGATCAGCAGCAGGGGCGAGCCGGCTCCGCGCCAGTGGCGCCGCAGCAGGCGCAGCTCGGCTGCGACCGCATCCACCAACTGCTCGGAGTCGTCGGCGAGATAGAAGGTGCCCTCCTCCAGCACCGCCGGCAGAAAGGCCAGGGTGTGATCGCCGCCGGTGCTCTGCCGGTAGAGGCGGGCGGTGGCCATGGTTTCCATGCGCACCGGCGGATGGCCGCTCAGGCCCAGGCGCCCGTTGGCGCCCACGCGCCCCATGCGCTGGGCCAATTCGCGGGAGCTCGCCACCCGCAGCGATCCCGGCAGCCCGTCGCCCGCCACCGGCAAGCCCGCCTCGCGCAAGGCCTGGGCGATGCCGTCGTTAGCGGGCACCAGCGCCACCAGCACCTGGTCGGCTCCGAGCGGCGCCGCCAGCCGGCGGCCACTGGGATCCAGGTCGGCCGGGGTGATCAGGCCGTTGAGCAGCAAATCGGCCAGCCAGGTGAGGCTCTGGGTCCAGAGCAGGGGCACGTTGGGGTTGGCCACCCGCGGCTGGCTGCCGGGCTGGCGCCGCTCGGCCTCCACGCTCTCCTCGGGCACCAGGTAGAGCTCGGGCAACAGGGGCTGGCCATCCACCAGCACGCTCACGCTGGCCAGCCGCTGGCGCCACTGGCGGGCTTCCTCCCAGCGCTCCTCGCAGCAGGCGGTGATCAGCTCGAAGGCCCAGAACAGGGGCCACTCGCACTCGATGTGCTCGAACTGGGCCAGCTCCTCGCGCTCGTAGTGGAGGCGGGTGTGGTCTTCCACCACGGTCTGGTGGCCGTCGCGGCGGAAGCGCTTGTAGCCGTAGGCGCCGCCCAGCTCGGCGCGGATCTTGCGGCGGGTGCGTTCCGCCAGCTGGCGGTCTTCCACCGCCCAGGCTGGATACCCAATCACCGAGAGACAGGCCGAATCCACCTCCTTGCTCGCCGATTCCCGCGGCAGCAGGCCCTGCAGGGCGCGCCGCAGGCGCACGATCGCGTCGTGGGGGATCACCAGGCAGCAGCTGCCATCGCCATGGGGGCCGTAGAGATCCAGGCCCTCCAGCGCCTCTAGCGCCGCCTTCACCATCCCAATCGAGCTGGCGTTGCGCTCCGGCAGGCCGTGGTTGCCCTTGTCGCCCCGCTCCCAGATGCCGTAGTCGGCCACGCGATAGGCGCGGGCCACGTAATACACAAGGTTTTGGATGAAGTCGCGCTCATGGCTGGAGCGCACCACCACCAGGCCGGAACGGGTGAGTTGGGCGAGCTGCAGCAGGAACAGCGCGGTGGCATCGAGTTGCAGATGGCCCCAGCCGTTGTCGGGCACCACCGGCTCGCCGCTGCCGGTGTCAAACTTGGCGTGGATGGCATCCAGCCGGTGCAGGCTGTGCTTGAAGCGCTCCACCTTCTGCGACTGGCGCAGCATGGCGTTCATCAGTCCGCGCATCAGCTGCAGTACCCGTTGCTCCAGCTCAAAAGCGCGCTTGCAGGGGCCGCGCAGGCGGCGGTGAGCCAGGGCTAGGCCCCACACGCACTGGATCGAATACACGCAATCGCGCACCCAGGCGTCCCCGTAGTTGCCGTGCACGGTGTGGGCCGTACTGGCGGGCAGAAGGCCCGTGATCGGGTGCTGGCGTCCCAGCACCACCTGCTCGATGCGTTGGTCGAGATCCGCCAGCAGGGTCCAGCCAGCGCCGGGTTCGCGGGCGAGCTCGTTGCCTGCCGCAGCTTGGCCTGTGCCAGCGGAACTGCCATGGTTGGAAGCAGGTGCGGCCATCCCGGATCTCAGCATTGGGGCTCAGCCAGTCGCAGGGCCAGCCATAGATTCTCCATCTGAGGCAGGCCCCTGATGGCAGCAACCGCAACCGAAGCACTCCGCACGCGGGTGCTGGGGATGCCGGTGGATGTGTGCCCGGATGTGTTTGAAGCGGCTTGTGTTCTGCACGGCCGCGGCGGCGGCCAGGTGGTGACCCTCAACGCCGAGATGACCATGGCCGCCCTGGCCGATCCCAACCTGGGCGCGGCGATTGAGGCAGCCCGGCTGGTGATCCCGGACGGGGCCGGTGTGGTGTGGGCTCTGGGTCGCCAGGGCTTTCGGGTGCGCCGCGCCCCCGGGATCGAGCTGGCCCACCGGTTGCTGGAGCATGCGGCTGAGGCGGGTTGGCGGGTGGCTCTGGTGGGGGCCTCGCCGGAGGTGATGGCCCGGCTCACGGCGCGGTTGCGCCAGGAGCTGCCCGGGCTGCGGCTGGTGTTCAGCGCCCACGGCTATCAACCGGCTGAGGCCTGGCCGGCACTGGAGCGCCAGATCATTTCCGCCCGGCCGGATCTGGTGCTGGTGGCATTAGGCGTGCCGCGCCAGGAAACCTGGATTTCGGGTTTGCCGCAGCGCCGCAGCGGCCTGTGGATGGGTGTGGGCGGGAGTTTTGATGTGTGGGCCGGCACCAAAAAAAGAGCGCCCCGCTGGATGGGGGCGCTTAATGTGGAATGGCTTTACCGGTTGCTTCAGGAGCCCCACCGCTGGCGGCGGATGTTGGCTTTGCCGCAGTTCGCCCTGGCGGTGTTGAAGAACGGGTGAACCCCTGAGAGGTTGAGGCCGCTGTTCAGCGGAAGCCCACAGAGGCCTGCCAAACGAAAGCCAGCAGCAGGAAGAACAGGGGGATGATCGGCAGGATGTCGACCAGGGGGCCGAAAGCCTGATAGGCCTCGGGCAGCTGGGCCAGGGTATGCATCGACGTGGAGGCCAGCAGCGCGGAGACAGCCATCCCTGGGTACATCTCAGTTCGGTGGTCGGACGCTACCACGTGTGTGCAGCCGGAGAATCCGGTTCCCACGGAGCGAAATCCTCTGCAAAACAGTCCTCCCGGATCGCCTGAGCCATGGCCGTGGTGAAGCGGATCAACTGGGTGAGGTTGTGCAGGCTGAGCAGGATTTTGCCCAGCATTTCCTCGCTCTTGATCAGGTGGTGCAGGTAGGCCCGCGTGTGGTGCCTGCAGGCCGGACACGGGCAGCGGGCATCCATCGGTGTGTGGTCGTGGCGGAAGCGCGCGTTCTTGAGGTTCCAGCGTTCGCCGCCCACGAGCGCCGCGCCGTGGCGCCCCAGCCGGGTCGGCAGCACGCAATCGAAGAGGTCGAAGCCGTTGGCCACCGCCACGGCCATCTCCCGCAGCGTGCCGACGCCCATTAAGTAGTGGGGTTTGTCGACGGGGAGCAGCGGGCCCACCTGGCGCACGATTCGGTGCATCTCCTCCACCGGTTCGCCCACGCTCACCCCGCCCACGGCGATACCCGGCAGCCCCATGCTCGCCACCACCCGCGCCGACTCTTCCCGCAGCCGGGGGAAGCAGCCCCCCTGCACGATCCCGAACAGGGCCTGATCCGGCTTGTTGTGGGTGGCGATGCAGCGCTCCAGCCAGGCGTGGGTGCGGCGGCAGGCCACCTCCACATCGGCCTCGCTGGCCGGATAGGGCGGGCACTGGTCGAAGGCCATCGCCACATCGGCCCCAAGCGCCATCTGGATCTCCATCGAGCGCTCGGGCGTGAGCCTGATCCGGGCCCCGTCGCGGGGTGAGCGAAACACCACGCCGCGGTCGTCGATCTTGTTGATGTCGCCCAGGCTGAACACCTGGAAACCGCCCGAGTCGGTGAGCAGCGGGCCGCTCCAGCCCATGAAGCGGTGCAGGCCGCCTGCGTCGGCCACGATCTGCTCGCCGGGCTGCAGGTGCAAGTGATAGGTGTTGGCCAGGACCATCTGGGCGCCGGTGTCTTGCAGCTGGCTGGCCGTCACGCCCTTCACCGTGGCCAGGGTGCCCACCGGCATGAACCGGGGCGTGTCCACCACGCCATGGGGGGTGTGGAAGCAGCCGCAGCGGGCGCGGGTGCGGCTGCTGCGCGCTGTCACCGTGAAGGCGAAGGATGGGATCGTGATGGGGCCGAGCTGGTGCGACTCAAACGCTAGGTGCCGTGGTGTTGCCCTCTCTGCTGAGTCGCCTGCGGCAGGCCCTGGCCGATGCCGCTGGGGCTTGGATCTTTTATTCGGTGCTGCCGGCCTGGCCTGGTGTGGCGCCGCGCTTTGAGCGCATCGCCCGTTTTGCGCCCCTGGTGGGCCTGACCATTGGGGGATGTCAGGGATTGTTGTGGTGGCTCACGGCGCTGTGGCTGCCGGCTGAGGCCAGGGCGCTGCTGGTGCTGGCCCTGGGCCTCTGGCTGAGTGGCGGGCTCCACGCTGATGGGGCCATGGACACCGCCGATGGTCTGGCGGCAGGCAAGCGGGCCCTGGCCGCGATGGAGGACAGCCGGGTGGGGGCCTCCGGGGTGCAGGCGTTTGTGCAGGTGCTGCTCCTCAAGCTGGCGGGGCTGCTCTGCCTGGCCGAGCTCAGCCCGGCTGCGGTGGCTGCGGCTCTGGTATTCACCGGCTGGAGTGCCCGTATCGCGCCGCTGCTGGCGATGCACGCCTTTCCCTATTTAAAGGAGGGGGAGGGCACCGCCGGTTTTCACCGCGAGCATCGGCGCGGTCTGCCCCGCGAGCTGCTGCCGGCCCTGGTGCTGCTGCCTGTGTTGATTGCGGTTCTGGTGTGCACCTGGCCGGACTGGGGGGTAGCTGGTGCGGCTGGTTTGTTGGCTCTGGTGCCGGTGCTGCTGGTGCCGCGCTGGATTGGCCGGCGCCTGGGCGGCCACAGCGGCGACACCTACGGGGCCTGTGTGGAGTGGGGCGAAGCGCTTGGGCTGCTGTTTATGGGGTTGGTGGCCCGGGCGGTAGCCTGAGCCGGAACGCATTGCCACTGCCGGAGAGCGCTGGATCCACGGCGGCGGGCGGACAGATCAGATTCAGGTCGCCGCCGAGGTTGCGGGCCAGTTCCCGGGCCAGGGCCAGGCCAAGACCGGTGCCGGGCACGGCCTGGCTCGTGCTGCCGCGCACGCCCCGCTCGAAGATCGCTTCCTGCTCGGCTGCAGGGATCGATGGGCCGCCGTCCCAAACCGTGAGCTGCCAGCCGCCGTCTGCCCCAGCTGCGCAATGAAGTCCCACCGGGCAACCGGCTGGGCTGTAGCGGAAGGCATTCTCCAGCAGGTTGGCGGTGATCTCGGCCACGGCCCCGGCGTCGCCCTGCCATACGGGAAGGCGGGCGGGCTGTCGCCAGGGCCGATTCTGCAGAGTGGCAGTGGCGGCGGCCCTCCTCACCAGCGGCTCCAGGGCGGGCGCGAGGGCTGCTTGGTGGCTGTCGCCCAGCGGGGGTAAAAGCAGGGGCGTGGGGGCAGCCGGCACCGCTAGCAGGGGCATGGGTTCGCCCAGTTGATCGAGCGCTTCCACGTAGCGGTTGAGCTGGCGCTCCTCAGCCAGCAGGCCCTCCACCAAGTTGCGGTGGGGGCTGCCGGGCTCCATACGCCGCAGCAACAACTGTCCGAAGGTGCGTAGGGCTGCCAGCGGGTTGCGCAGCTGGTGTAGGAGCAGCTGCATCCGCTCCCGTTGATGTTGTAGGTCGGCCTGGAGTCGTTGCTGTTCGAGATCCAGGCAGAGCGCTTCGGTGAGGGTGAGTGCCACGGCCTGCAGGCGCCGGCTCAACGGTGTGGGCCAGGGCACGGTGTTGGTTTCCACCTGCAGCGCGCCGAGCAGAACGTCTTGATGGCGGAGCGGTAGCCAGCGCCGTTCCTCGGCCGGCTGGCGCAGGGGGCTGTCGGGGCCCACGGTGGGCAGGGCCAGGCCCTCGCTGGGCCATTGGCCCACGGGCACCAGATCGGGTGTGCTGCCGGCGCCCGGCTGGGCCACGTAAACGATCAGCGAACGCAGATCATCCCGGTCCGCAAACTGTGCGAGCTGGAAGCGCAGCAGCGTCAGAAACCGCTTGGAAACAGGCATCTGCGGCAATCAGCCCGACGAGCAGAAAAAATTTCTGGGCGGGCGTGGGAAATCTGGGAAAAAGTCTTAAGATCTCGGTATCGACCAATACTTCGCAGCCCGCGAGCGGTCGGCCAGGACATCTGCTTTTGACGGGCCACGGTTGCGTTCCCACGCGGCCGAGGCTACAGCAGAGGTAGTTGCGTTCTGGTGTGATTTGGCAGTCCGGTCGGACGGACTGCCGCGATCTCTGATGTCGGCGCCCTGCCGGCTCTCATCTGCTCCGGGCACCAGATGGTTGGGCGTTGCTCATGCTGCTCCGTGCCGGATCACCCGTGCCGGATGGCTTTGTCCCGGATTCACGTCCTGCACCTGTAGGCGGTTTGCGGTTCTCCTCGTCCCCCTCCAACCCCTGTCCTGGGGAGTTCTTTCATGTCTAAGAAGCGCAAGCGGATCAGCCGCCGCCGTCTGGCCGGCCAGCGTGTTCTCGCCCACGTGTCCACCTTCAACCTGGAAACCGGCTCCCATAAGCCGGTGACCGCTGCCCGCCGCTATATCGCCGAAAACAGCATCACGGCGCCGGCGATCCTGAATGTGCGCCGCAATGAGCACACCACTGACCGCTTCTTCTGGGGGGAGAAGGGTCTGTTCAGCGCCCAGTACGCCGAGGAAAATCACTTCCTCTTCCCCTCGCTGCGCGAGATCGTGGATCGCATCGGTGAGGACGTGCTGTTCGAGGGCCTTGAAGCCCTGGCTGCCGACGATTGGGAGGAAATGGAGGAGTACGAGTACGCCTTCGTTTGATCGGCTGTTTCGGCTGATCGGCTGTTTCAGCTGATCGGCTGTTTCAGCTGATCGGCTGTTGCTGAACGCGAGGCGCGCTGTCGACCGCACCGCTCCTGACCCGGCCTGTTCAGGCCGGGTTTTTTGTTGCCTGTCTGTCTCCTTCAGGCCAGGCAGTGGCGCACGAAGCTGGCGATCTCCGGCAGCACGGCCTGATCAATCGTGTGGCCGCCGCTGAAGGGCAGCAACCGCACCGTTGCGCCCGCCTGGGTGAGAGTGTTCAGCACCGCTTCACTGGCGGCGTATGGCACCACGGGATCCTCGCGGCCATGGCTGAGCAGCACCGTCGGCAGCGCCTGGCCGGTGGTGGGCGCTGGATGCCAACCCTCATGGGGGAAGCCGCTGCAGGCCACGATTCCGGCCAGTGGCAGCCCACTGCCCACATCCAGGGCCATGGCGCCGCCTTGGGAGAAGCCAAGAACCACCGTGCGCTCCAGCGGCACGCTGCTGGCGAGTGCCGCCAGACGGCTGGTCAGGGCGGCGCGAGCCCCGGGTAGTTGGCTCCAGTCGATCGGTTGCAGGCCGTACCACTGGCGGCCCACGCCATAGGGGTGGGGTTCCGGAGCGCGCAGGGCCACCACGCTCACCTTCGGGCCCACGAGCAGCTCGCCCAGATCGAGCAGGTCGTCGGCGTCGGCGCCCCAGCCGTGCAGCAGCACCAGTCGGGAATCGGCGTCGGCGGGACCCAGCTGCAGGCCCTCGCCGGCGGCTTCAGGCAGGCCGTTGCTGGCCGGGATCGGGCTCTGGGTCATCAAAAGCGCATGGGGGCTGCTGCGTAGGTTGGCGTTCTGCCCTCCAATGCCGCTGCCATGGCCCCCACCGCGTTGTTGAGCGTCTCCAACAAGGAGGGCCTGGTGCCCCTCGCCCAGGGGCTTCTCGATGCCGGTTATCGGCTGATCTCCAGCGGCGGCACCGCCTCAGCACTCCAGGCGGCAGGCATCCCCGTGACCAAGGTGGCGGAGCATACCGGTGCTCCCGAGATCCTCGGCGGCCGAGTGAAAACGCTGCACCCCCGCATCCATGGCGGCATCCTGGCCCGCCGCGCCGAGCCTTCCCACCAGGCCGATATGGAGGCCCAGGGCATCGACCCGATCGATGTGGTGGTGGTCAACCTCTATCCCTTCCGGGAAACGGTGGCCGATCCCAACGTGGCTTTCGATACCGCGATCGAGAATATCGACATCGGTGGGCCGGCCATGGTGCGCGCCGCCGCCAAGAACCATGCCGATGTGGCGGTGCTCACCAGCCCGGCGCAATACGAGGGTTTCTTGGCCGCGCTGAAAGCCGGTGCGGTGGATCAGGCCCTGCGCCGGTCTCTGGCCCTGGCAGCGTTCCAGCACACGGCTGAATACGACACAGCCATCAGCACCTGGCTAGCGGCCCGGTTGGCCCAGGACGGTGTGGCCGCCGCCGAGCCCCTGCGGCTGGAGCTGCCCGCCCGACAGACCCTGCGCTATGGCGAAAATCCCCACCAGCCCGCCACCTGGCACAGCGCTCCCTCTGCCGGTTGGGGCGGTGCCGAGCAGCTCCAGGGCAAGGAGCTCAGTTACAACAACCTGATCGACCTCGACGCGGCCCTGGCCACCGTGCGCGAGTTCGGCTATGGCCCCGGCAGCCAGCCCGCAGCGGTGGTGGTCAAGCACACCAACCCCTGTGGTGTGGCCACCGGCAGCGATGGGGCTAACGCCCTTACCCGCGCCCTCGATGCCGATCGGGTGAGCGCCTTCGGCGGAATCGTTGCGATCAATGCGCCCGTGGATGGGGCCACCGCCCAGCAGCTCACCAGCCTGTTCCTGGAGTGTGTGGTGGCTCCGGGCTTCGATGCCGAGGCCCGAGCCCAGCTGGCGGCCAAGCCCAACCTGCGGTTGCTGGAGCTCTCCCCTGAAGCCATCAACCGGGCCTCGCGCCAGCAGCTGCGTACCGTGCTCGGTGGGGTGCTCGTGCAGGAACTCGACGACCAACTGGTGGAGGAGAGCGCCTGGCAGGTGGTGAGCGAGCGCCAGCCCAATGCCGAGGAGATGGAGGATCTGCGCTTCGCCTGGAAGCTGGTGCGCCATGTGCGCTCCAATGCCATCACCGTGGCCAAGGCCGGCCAGAGCCTTGGTGTGGGTGCCGGCCAGATGAACCGGGTGGGTTCGGCGCGGTTGGCCCTGGAGGCCGCCGGTGGGCAGGCCCGCGGTGCGGTGCTGGCCAGCGATGGCTTCTTCCCCTTCGACGACACGGTTCGCCTGGCCGCCAGCCATGGCGTCACGGCCGTGATTCAGCCGGGCGGCAGCGTGCGGGATGCCGATTCGATCACTGCCTGCAATGAGCTCGGGCTGGCGATGGTGGTGACGGGTCGCCGTCACTTCCTGCACTGAGCATCCAGCCGTGCAGCAGCAGGCGGGCGGCGGCGAGCGGTAGCTTCGCCCGAGCTGTTGCGCCGCCCCCGGTCGGCTGATTTCCACGCCCCATGCCCGAGTCGCTCGCTTACAACCTCAACTTTCTGCACCCGCTGCTGATGTGGGCCCTCCTGGCCCTCTCGGGCTACGGGATGTTCCTCGGCATCAAGACCAAGAAAACCCGCACCGCTGACGCCGAAACCCGCAAGACCCTGATCAAGGGTCAATTCGCCAAGCGCCACTTCCTAGTGGGTGGCCTGATGCTGGCCCTCATGGTGCTGGGCACCTTTGGCGGCATGGCCGTCACCTATCTGAACAACGGCAAGTTGTTCGTTGGGCCCCACCTGTTGGTGGGCATCGGCATGACCTGCCTGGTGGCCCTGGCCGTGGCGCTGATCCCGCTGATTCAGCAGGGCAACTTGATCGCCCGCAAGGCCCACGTGGGCTTGAACATGCTGATGATGACCCTCTTCCTCTGGCAGGCCGTCACTGGCATGCAGATCCTGAACAAGATCTGGGAAAATCGTCCGGCCTAAGTCCCCGCCTGGGTCTGAAGGTCAGAACTGGGCCCGCCGCCGTGGCGGGCACTCCATTCCGTGGCTGGCGTGGAAGTCTTCCTGCACCTTCCAGGTGAGGCGCCGGGAGATCTGGCGCACAATCTGCCGCAGCAAGTGATCACCGCTGCTCTGCACCAGTCCATCGGGCAGCAAGGTGATCACCCCCGGTAACTGAATCCACACGCTCAGATCTAAATCCCAGCGCACCTCGGTGTGGTCCTCATTGAGGGCCTCCAGCCGCAGGGCGGCGTTGAACTCCACGTCGTAGAGGCTCTCCAGGGCTGTTTCCGGCTGGCCTGAGGGCACCGTGACAATCCGGTAGACCCCTTCGGCTTGGGGCAAAAGCTCCAGGCCAATCGTGGGCTCAACCTCAAACCCGAAATTGCCGAAGCGTCCCAGGGTGAGCGCATAGCCGTGGGGGCCGAGCGGCCGCACGGTCATCGGCGCGGCGCAGCGCCGGAACCACCCTTCATGGTGATCCAGATAGCGGCCCACCACATCCGCAGGGGCGCGCATCTCCATCAGATCGGAGAAGCTGCTGGCGTAGCAGCGCACCCGTGAATCGTCGCTGAGGCGCAAGGTTGCCTGGCGCGTGGCGTGCAGCACTGCGGCCGATGGCACGCTGCTTTCGCTGGTGCTGGGGGAAAGCGCGGACAACGACAGAAGACCCCCGTGTGCCTGAGCGGCTCGACCTTTACTCAATGTAAAGCCAGTGCCGGCTCGCTCAGGGCGATCAGCCGCTCGATCACGTCTTCCACCACCCGGTCGGGTGTGGAGGCTCCAGAGGTGATGCCCACCCGGATCTCACCCTCCGGGAGGAAGGGCTCCTCCATGGCCAGATCTCCGCCTAGGGGCATGTGTTCGATGCAGTTGCCCGGGCCGATGCGCTCGGGCGTGTCGATGTGGAACGAGCGGATGCCGCGGCTCACCGCGATCTCCTGGAGATGGGTGGTGTTGGAGGAGTTGTATCCGCCGATCACCACCATCAGGTCGAGGGGCTCGTCCACCAGGGAGAACATGGCGTCCTGGCGCTCCTGGGTGGCGTCGCAGATGGTGTTGAAGGCCACGAAGTGGTCGTTCAGCTCAGCCGGGCCGAAGCGCTGGAGCATCGTGCGCTCGAACAGCTTGCCGATCTCCTCGGTTTCGCTCTTGAGCATGGTGGTTTGGTTGGCGACCCCCACCCGCACCAGATCGCGATCGGGGTCGAAGCCTGGGGAGCAGGCCTTGGCAAAGCGTGCCATGAACGACTCGCGGTTGCCCTTGCCCAGGATGTAGTCGCTCACCAGCTGGGCTTCGGCCAGGTCGAGCACCACCAGGTAGGTGCCGGCGAAGGAGCTGGTGGCCAGCGTTTCCTCGTGCTTCACCTTGCCGTGAATGATCGAGGTGATCGCGTGCTTCTTGTGCTTCTCCACGGTGTTCCACACCTTGGAGACCCAGGGGCAGGTGGTGTCCACGATGTGGCAGCCGCGCTCATTGAGCAGTTGCATCTCCTGCACCGTGGCCCCGAACGCCGGCAGGATCACCACATCGCCGCTGGCCACCTCGGAGAAGTCCTTCACGCCCTGCTCCACAGCGATGAACTGCACGTCCATCTCGCGCAGGTGGGCATTCACCGAGGGGTTGTGGATGATCTCGTTGGTGATCCAGATCCGCTCGGTGGGGTAATGGCGGCGGGTCTCGTAGGCCATGGCCACAGCTCGTTCCACGCCCCAGCAGAAGCCGAAGGCCTCCGCCAGCCGCACGGTGAGCCGGCCGCGCTGCAGCGTGTAGCCGTTTTCGCGGATGCTCGCCACCAGATCGCTCTGGTAGGCGGTTTGCAGGCTGCCGGCCACCTCATCGCCCAGGCCGAAGCCGCGGCGGTTGTAGCGCTCCGAGTGGTGCAGGGAGCGCTTGAAGGCACGGGTATCCACGGCGGCCTGGGCAGGTTGGCCGAACTCTATGGGCCGCGGCCGGCGCTCAGCCGGCTTCCGGTTCGCGCTCCAGCACCTCGGCCAGCCCTGTCCAGCACACCTCGCTGGCCGAGAAGCTGTAGGTGCAGGGCAGCACCTCCACACCGGCGGCCTGCGCCATGCGGAACAGCTCGCCGTAGCGGCGATCGGCGGAGTCACCAGGCGCGAACTGGTGCACATCGGCCCGGCTCAGGCAGGGCAGCAGCACGGCCCGGGCGTCCGGCAGCAGGGCCGCCAGTTCCTCGAGGTGTTTCTGACCCCGTTCCGTCACCGTGTCGGGGAACAGGGCCAGCTCGCCGCGGGTCCAGGTGGTGTTCTTAACTTCCACATAGATGGGCCGCGGATCTGCGGCGCCCTCGGCGGGGGTGAGCAGCAGGTCGATGCGGCTGCGGCGGTTGGGGCCGTAGGGCACCTCGGCCCGGATGCCGCCGATCGGGCCCAGCCAGGGCTCCAGCAGGCCGGCTTCGATCGTGGCCCGAACCAGCCGGTTGGGCAGGGCGGTGTTGATGCCCACCCAGATCGGGTTGCCATTGGCACCCGGTACTTCGGCTTGCTCCCAGGTCCAGGCCAGCTTGCGGGTGGGGGAGGGGGCGTGGCGCAGGCGCACCCTCCCGCCGGGGATCAGCACGCCGGTCATCGGCCCGGTGTTGGGGCAGTGGACCGTCACCACCGTGCCGGGGGCCTCGCTGCCAGGGCCTGGCTCCAGCAGCTCCACGTCGGCCAGAAATCGCTTGTAGCGCTTGAGCAGCACCCCTTCCACCAGCGGTCCAACCTGCAGAACCGGCGTGGCCATGGGGGATTGGGCGGTGGTGGCGGCCATCCTGCCCCTCGCCATACTTCCGCTCGACCCTGCGGGCCCCCGGCCCGGCCCGGATGGCCAGCATGCCCCGATCGCGCTCGCTCAAGCGCATCGCCCTGATCGTGGCCGTGGCCACGGCCCTCAGCAAGGTGGCGGGTCTGGTGCGCCAGCAGGTAATTGCAGCTGCCTTCGGCGTTGGCGCCGCCTACGACGCCTACAACTACGCCTATGTGCTGCCGGGCTTCCTGCTGATCCTGCTGGGCGGGATCAATGGCCCGTTCCACAGCGCCATGGTGAGCGTGCTTGCGCGGCGTGATCGCCAGGAAGGCGCCCATGTGCTGGCGGCGATCAACACACTGGTAGGGGCGGCCTTGCTGGTGGTGACCCTGCTCCTCGTGGTGGCGGCCGACCCGTTGATCGATCTGGTGGGGCCGGGGTTGGATCCGGAGCGCCATGCCATCGCGGTGCTGCAGTTGCGCTGGATGGCGCCAATGGCCCTGTTTGCTGGCCTAATCGGCCTGGGCTTCGGGGCGCTCAATGCCGCGGATGAGTTCTGGCTGCCCTCGGTGAGCCCGCTGCTCTCCAGCGCGGCGGTGATCGCCGGCATCGGCGTGCTCTGGTTCCAGCTGGGTCCGGAGATCACCAGCAACCGCTACGTGCTGCTCGGTGGTGTGGTGCTGGCCGGCACCACCACCCTGGGCGCGGTGCTGCAGTGGCTGGTCCAGCTGCCGGCCCTGGCCCGTCAGGGGCTGCATCGCTTCCGGCTGGTGTGGGACTGGCAGCACCCGGGGGTGCGCGAGGTGCTGCAGGTGATGGGGCCGGCCACCTTCTCCTCCGGGATGCTGCAGATCAACGTGTTCGTGGATCTGTTCTTCGCCTCGGGTATCGCCGGCGCAGCGGCGGGCCTTGGCTACGCCAATCTGCTGGTGCAGACGCCCCTAGGGCTGATCTCCAATGTGCTGCTGGTGCCGTTGCTGCCGGTGTACGCCCGGCTCACGGCCCCGGAGGACAGGCCCCAGCTGGTGGCCCGCATCCGTCAGGGCCTGATGCTCTCCAGCGCCTCGATGCTGCCGCTGGGGGCGCTGATGGTGGGCCTGGCTGGCCCGATCGTGGACCTTGTCTACGAGCGCGGCGCCTTCGATGCCGCCGCCGGCGATCTCGTGGACGATCTGCTGATGGCCTACGGCATTGGCATGGCCGTGTATCTCGGCCGGGATGTGCTGGTGCGGGTGTTCTATGCACTCGGCGATGGCAACACCCCGTTCCGCCTGTCGATGGCGGGAATCGGCCTCAATGCGTTGTTCGACTGGTTACTGGTGGGTGGGCCCACCCCCTGGGGCCAGCAGCTGCCCGCCCTGGATTTCGGTGCCCCGGGCCTGGTGCTCGCAACGGTGGGGGTGAATGTGTTCACCTGCGGCGCCCTGCTCTGGGTACTGCACCGCCGGCTGGGCGGCCTGCCGCTGCTGGTCTGGGGCCGCGACACCGCCTTGCTACTGCTGGCGGCCTGCCTCGGCGGGGCGTTGGCCTGGGCCCTTGCCAACGGTTTGGCCTGGCCCCAGAACTTGGCCGGGCTGCTGCTGCGACCTGCGCTGGCCGGTGCCCTGGGGTTGGCGGTGTTTGGCCTGGTGGCCTCAGCCAGCGGCGTGCCGGAGGCCCGTCAGATGCTTACGCAGCTGGGGAGCCGGATTCGCCGCCGCTGAGCCGCACGCGCCGCTCCTCGCGCACCTGCAGCGGGATCTCCAGGTGGGAGCGGCCGATCATCTGGGGCCCGCCCACCGAAAAGATCCGCGCCTCGATCCCAAATTCCTTGAAGGCGTTCTCCAGTTCCTGGATCAGCACCTTCTCCACCTGGGCCTCGGCATCCACCACCCGGCCGATCAGGCGGCCACCGAGTTTGCCCATCCGCTGGCGCACCACCTCCCGGGCATTGGTGACCTCGATCAGCAGCACGGGCACCCGCCGGCGGAGGCGGCAACCCTATCGGCAAAAGGGTTCCAGCACATCCTCCAGGTCACGGAGCTGACCGGAGGGGATCAGCCGTGCCAGGGGCAGGCGGGTGCTGCCTCCGCCGATCGGCACCTGCACCGCCTCCAGGGCCTGGCGCGCTGCCACCCCTGCCCCCTGGTCGAGCCGGGCCGAGCATTCAATCGCCAGGCTCTGGGCCAGGCCCGCATCACCCAGATACAGATGCCAGCCGGCGATCTGGAGATAGAGCCGATCGGCCAGGGCCACTTCCAGATCGTGCAGCTCGGAGGCGCTCAGCGTCATAGCGGCGAGGTTCGAAGGTCAGGAGTCTTTGGCGGGGCGCAGTGCCACCACCACGCCGCCGTGCACCAGCACCACTGCCAGCCAGCCCAGGGTGAGCCAGTTCAGGTGGGCCCAGGGGTGCCGCAGCTCTTCCACCACCCAGAGCCCGCTGTTCACAGCGGCGAATAGGGCGCCATGGAGCGTGAAGTTCACGATCCGCTCGAAGTGCCGGTAGCGGGGGTCGTCGGGGTTGGCGGGGCCGTACCAGCGGATGGGCATCGAGCAGGGGGAAGCCGCTGTCCAGATCATGGCGCTGCGCCCCGCCGTGGGCCGATGGTTGACGGAGGGCACCCCCGTGCGGTGAGAATGCCCAAGTCGGCAACGAGCCCGGCAGTTGCGCTTGTAGCTCAGCGGATTAGAGCATCTGACTACGGATCAGAGGGTCGGGAGTTCGAATCTCTCCAGGCGCGCTTTACAGAATCAACCGCCCATTGGGCGGTTTTTTTGTGCCGAAACGGTGGGCGGACTGGATCAGGGCGTTTCCTTACGATTCATGGCAACCCCTCGTGCGCTGCCGCCATGGCCGAGTCCGGAGCCGCCTCCATGAACACCGCCCTGGCGGCCAGTGATCCGGCGATCGCTGCCCTGATCGACAAGGAGCTCCAGCGGCAGCAGACGCACCTTGAGCTGATCGCTTCCGAGAACTTCGCCTCCCGCGCCGTGATGGAGGCCCAAGGCTCGGTGCTCACCAACAAGTACGCCGAGGGTCTGCCCTCCAAGCGCTACTACGGCGGTTGCGAGCACGTGGACGCCATCGAGGAGCTGGCGATCGAGCGCGCCAAGGAGCTGTTCGGTGCGGCCTGGGCCAACGTGCAGCCCCACAGCGGTGCTCAGGCCAACTTCGCCGTGTTCCTGGCCCTGCTGCAGCCCGGCGACACGATTCTCGGCATGGATCTGAGCCACGGCGGCCACCTCACCCACGGCTCACCGGTGAATGTGAGCGGCAAGTGGTTCAAGGCCGTGCATTACGGCGTGGATCCTGAAACTCAGCAGCTCAACTTCGCCACCATCCGTGAACTGGCGCTGGAGCACAAGCCCAAGCTGATCGTTTGCGGCTACTCGGCCTATCCCCGCACCATCGACTTCCTGGCCTTTCGCGCCATCGCCGATGAGGTAGGCGCCTACCTGCTGGCCGACATGGCCCACATCGCCGGCTTGGTGGCTGCGGGTGTCCATCCCAACCCGGTGCCCCACTGCGATGTGGTCACCACCACCACCCACAAAACCCTGCGCGGTCCCCGCGGTGGCCTAATCCTCTGCCGCGACGCCGAGTTCGGCAAGCAGTTCGACAAGGCTGTGTTCCCTGGTACCCAGGGTGGTCCGCTGGAGCATGTGATCGCCGCCAAGGCCGTGGCCTTCGGCGAAGCGCTGCAGCCCGGCTTCCAGGCCTACAGCCGTCAGGTGGTAGCCAATGCCCAGGCCCTGGCCACCCGCATGCAGGAGCGCGGCATCGATGTGGTGAGTGGCGGCACCGACAACCACATCGTGCTGCTCGATCTGCGCAGCATCGGCATGACCGGCAAGGTGGCCGACCTGTTGGTGAGCGATGTGCACATCACCGCTAACAAGAACACCGTGCCGTTTGATCCCCAGTCGCCGTTTGTGACCAGCGGCCTGCGCCTGGGCACCGCCGCCTGCACCACCCGCGGCTTCGATGAAGTTGCCTTCCGTGAGGTGGCCGATGTGATCGCCGACCGACTGCTCAACCCCGAGGACAGCGCCATTGAGCTGCGCTGCCGCGAGCGGGTGGCTGCCCTGTGTGAGCGCTTCCCGCTCTATTCCGCTGAGCGTCAGCTTCAACACGTTTGACGGTGGCGGCGGTCCTTAACGTGGGCCGCAGAGGCTGCCGCCCGTGACGCTCGCCTACAGCCCCAACGCGGCTGCCTTGCTGACCCTGGTGGCCGCCGCGTTGATCACGGCGCTTGTGGTGCCCGTGATTCGGCGTCTGGGCTTGCGCTTCGGGCTCACCGACACCCCTGATCCCCGCAAGCAGCACACCACCCCAATGGTGCGGCTGGGGGGGATTGGGATTGTGTTGGGCTTCACAGCAGCACTGGCGATCACCTGGTGCTTTGGGGGCTTCGCGGAGCTGGCGCCCGCCAAAGACCAGCTGATCTGGACCACCCTGGCCGGATCGCTCTGTTTCTTCTTGGTGGGCCTGGCCGACGACCTGTTCGCCCTCTCCCCCTTCCCCCGCCTGGCCATTCAGCTGACCGTGGCCATGGGGGTGTGGAGCCAGGGGGTGCGCATCGGCACGATCGAGCTGCAGGGCTTCGGGGAAGCCTCCACCGTGCTGGTGCTGCCCGACTGGCTGAGCCTGCTGGGCACCGTGATCTGGCTGGTGGGCATCACCAATGCCATCAACTGGCTCGATGGCCTCGATGGCCTGGCGGCCGGGGTGAGTGGGATCGCTGCCATCGGCCTTCTCTCGGTGAGCTTCAGCCTCGATCAGGCCGCGGCGGGCCTACTGGCGGCGGCATTGGCTGGCGCCTGCCTGGGCTTCCTGCGCCACAACTTCAACCCGGCTCGCATCTTCATGGGCGACGGCGGTTCCTATTTCCTGGGCTTTGCCCTGGCCGCGATCAGCATCGTGGGGCCAGCGAAGGGCATCACCAGCGTGAGCCTCTTGCTGCCGTTGCTGATCCTCTCGCTGCCCCTGGCCGACATGTCGGCGGTGATCTTCGGTCGGGTCAGCCAGGGCCGCTCCCCCTTCTATCCCGATCGCCGCCACCTGCATCACCGGCTGCTGCGGGCCGGTTTCAGCCATCGCCGCACGGTGGTGCTGATCTACGCCTTCACCCAGTGGCTGGCGGCCCTGGCCCTGGTGGTGGCCAACGCCGAGATGCGCTTCCTCTGGTTGGCGCTCGCCACCGCGATCCTGATCGCCGTGGTGGTGGTGGCCCGGCGGCAGATCCAGCGGGAGGCTGCCCAACAGGGCGATGCCCAGCCAGACGAGGCCCGCCCGTGAGCAGTGCTGCTGAGGTGTTGTGCATCGGCACCGAGCTGCTCCTGGGCAACATCACCAACGGCAACGCCCGTTGGATCGCCGAGCAGCTGGCCTCCCTGGGCATCGCCCACTTCCGCCAGGAGGTGGTGGGTGACAACCGCGAGCGGGTGATCCAGGCGGTGCGCGAGGCAGCTGGCCGATGCCGGGTGCTGATCACCACCGGCGGCCTGGGCCCCACCCCCGACGACCTCACCACAGAGGCCATTGCCGCCGCCTTCGGTGCCCGCCTGGTGGAGCATCCCGAGGTGTGGGCCGACATCCAGGCCAAGGCCGCCGGCCGCGGCCGGGCGTGCTCCCCCAGCACCCGCAAGCAGGCGTTGCTCCCTGAAGGGGCCGCCGTGCTGCCCAATCCCACGGGTACGGCCCCCGGCATGATCTGGACGCCGGTGCCTGGCTTCACGGTGCTCACCTTCCCCGGCGTGCCAAGCGAAATGCGGGCGATGTGGCAGGCCACCGCGGCCCCCTGGCTGCAGCAAGAGGGCGTGGCCCAGGGCGTGTTCGCCAGCCGGATGCTGCGGTTCTGGGGGGTGAGTGAAGCGGCCCTGGCAGAAGACCTGGCCGATTGGCTGGCCCGGGAGAACCCCACCGTGGCTCCCTATGCCGGTGCCGGTGAGGTGAAGCTGCGGATCACGGCCCGCGCCGAGAGCCGCCAGGCGGCCAAGGCCCTGCTGGAGCCGGTGGAGGCCGAACTGCGCGCCCGCATCGGACGCGCTTGCTACGGCGTTGATGAGCAGAACCTGGCGGCCGTGGTGCTGGAGCTGCTGCGGGAGCGGGGCCAGACCCTGGCGGTGGCGGAGAGCTGTACCGGGGGCGGGATCGGAGCGGCGCTGGCGGCCGTGCCCGGCGCTTCGGATGTGTTCCTCGGCGGGGTGATCGCCTACGCCAATGCCGTGAAGCAGGCCCTGCTGGGGGTGCCGGCCGACGCCCTCGACACCCACGGCGCGGTGAGCGATCCGGTGGCCCGGGCCATGGCCGAAGGCGCCCGGCGCGTCACCGGCGCCGACTGGGCCATTGCCGTGACCGGCATCGCCGGGCCTGGCGGTGGCTCGGAGCAGAAGCCGGTGGGGCTGGTGCATATCGCCGTGGCTGGTCCGGAGGACACGGCCAGTGAGGGGGTGCGCTTCGGCTCCAGCCGCGGTCGCCACTGGATTCAGACGCTCACCGCTGGTGAGGCCCTGGATCGGCTGCGGCGCCTGCTGCTGGAGGGCTGAAACCTCGCGGCCTAGGTTGGTCGGTCACCAAGGATGGCCCTGTGAGCGCCGGCACCCTCTACGACAAGGTCTGGGACCTGCACCGTGTTGCCGAACTCCCTGGCGGGGCCACCCAGCTGTTCATTGGCCTGCACCTGATTCATGAGGTGACCAGCCCGCAGGCGTTCGCGGCCCTCAAGGATCTGGGCCTCAGCGTGCGCCACCCCGAGCGCACCGTGGCCACGGTGGATCACATCGTGCCCACTACGAGCCAGGCCCGGCCCTTTGCCGATCCGCTGGCCGAGGAGATGCTTGCCACGCTCGAGGCTAACTGCGCCGAGCACGGCATCACCCTGCACGGCATCGGCAGCGGCCGCCAGGGGATCGTGCACGTGATTGCCCCGGAGCTGGGCCTCACCCAGCCGGGCATGACCGTGGCCTGCGGGGATTCCCATACCTCCACCCATGGTGCTTTCGGCGCCATCGCCTTCGGCATCGGCACCAGCCAGGTGCGCGATGTGCTCGCCAGCCAGAGCCTGGC
>CAIOXF010000016.1 GCA_903862155.1 uncultured cyanobacterium
CCGCTGGCCACCGATCTCGACCCGGGCGCGGGCACGGCAGATCCCTTGGTGGATGCGGATGTGCGCTTTGTGGGCTCCACCCTGGGATTGCCGGATGCCCATCTGATCCCCTCGGCCGATGTGATCGATTCCGCGGTGGCCGGGCGGCGCCTCAGTGCCGGTGATCTCGACCCCGGTGCTGGCTTTGAGCAGTTGCGGCAGCGCCTGGAGCAGGCCGGCGATGGCCTCACCCTGCTGGAGGCCGCTGGCTCCCTGCACGAGGGCCTGCTATTCGGCATGAGCCTGCCCCAGCTGGCCCAGGGCCTGGAGGCGCCCGTGGTGCTAGTGCATCCCTGGAGCGATGCCCGCAGCATTGATTCGCTGCTGGCGGCCCGCGCCCAGCTGGGGGATCGCCTGGCTGGAGTGGTGCTCAATGCCGTGACCCCGGAGGAGGTGCCTGCCCTGCAGGAGTCGTTGGCACCGGCGCTGGAGCGGCTGGGCATCCCCGTGCTCGGCGTGATGCCCCGCAGCCCCCTCCTGCGCAGCGTGACCGTGGAGGAGCTGGCCCGGCGACTCAACGCGGAGGTGCTCTGCTGCCGCGAGCGTCTCGATCTGCTGGTGGAAACCCTCTCGATCGGTGCCATGAACGTGAACTCCGCCATGGAGTTCTTCCGCCGCCGCCGCAACATGGCCGTTGTCACGGGCGCCGACCGCACCGACATCCAGCTGGCGGCCCTGGAAGCCTCCACCCAGTGCCTGATCCTCACCGGTGCCGGCGACCCCCTGCCCCAGCTGCTCAATCGGGCTGAGGAGCTTGAGGTGCCCCTGCTCAAGGTGGAGCACGACACCCTCACCACCGTGGAGGTGATTGAGCGCGCCTTCGGCAACGTGCGCCTGCATGAGGCGGTGAAGGCCACCTATGCCTTCCGGCTGGTGGAGGAGCACTGCGACTTCAGCCGTCTGTTCGCCCAACTGGCGCTGCAAGTGCCCGCCTGAGCTAGTTTCGCGGGGCAGGCTGCGGGCGGTTGGTGACCCGATCCTTAGATCTTCCAGCGCTCGATCGGATCGACACGCTCGCCCAGGAGCTGGCCATGCTCCAGGACCGCAGCAAGCGGCGCATTGCCATCCTTGGCAGCCGCCATGTGCCGGTGGTGTCGATTCACCTGGTGGAGGTGGTGGCGCGCTCCCTGGCCCAGGAGGGCCACAGCCTGATCACCTCCGGTGCCCAGGGCGTGAATTCCGCCGTGATCCGCAGCGTGCTTGCAGTGGATCCCGGCAGGCTCACCGTGCTGCTCCCCCAGAGCCTGGAGCGGCAGCCCAGCGAATCGCGGGAGCAGCTGGAGCAGGTGCTGCACCTTGTGGAGAAGCCCGAGCACGATGAGCTGCCCCTGCCGATGGCCAGCAGCCTCTGCAACCAAGACATCATCAGCCGCTGCGATCAGCTGATCTGTTACGCCTTCCACGACAGCGAAACCCTGCTCTCCAGTGTTCGCCTGGCCGAAGACATGGGCAAGGTGGTGAGCCTGATGTTCTTCGACTGAACTGGGTGGTTACTTCGGCAGCACCTGCAGATGGGTGCCGTCGCGGCCCATCACCAGCACCTGGGCGCCGGGCTCAAGCAATCTGCCTGCTTCCAAGTTCACGGCGGCCCAGCTCTGGCCCTGCCAGAGCACCCGGCCTGATTCCCGGTCGTCCTCGCCGAAACCGCTGATCACCTCGGCCTGCTCGGCATGGCTGGAGCTGGGCAGGGCGGTTGTCCGTTGCTGCCGCGACCAGCGCCGCAGCCAGCCATAGCCCGCCCCCGCCACCAGCACGAACAGGGCGACCCCCAAGAGGGGCGGCAGGGGTGCCAAGGCGGTGAGGAGGGTGAGCACGAGGGCCGTGATGCCCCCCACCAGGATCAGCCCGTCGGTGTCGATGCCCAGCAGCGCCAGGGTGATCAATGCCGTGCCGAGCACGAGCCAGAGCACCGGGGCCGACCAGAGCCAGGGAGCAGGCATGGGCCGCCGGAGTGATGACCGACCCGCCCATCCTGCCTAGCGTTTTCGTGGCGGCAACGGCTTGATGGAAACTCTCGTGATTCCGGTGATCGCCGTGCTGGCGGCCCTGGGGGTGAGCGGCGTGAAGGTCACCAGCAGCAGTCGCTCGATGCTGGTGGAGCGCTTGGGCAAGTACAACCGCCAGCTTCAGCCGGGGCTCTCGTTTGTGTTGCCCGGGGTGGAGAAGGTGGTGAGCCATGAGTCGCTCAAGGAGCGGGTGCTCGATATCCCGCCGCAGCAGTGCATCACCCGCGACAACGTGGCGATCGAGGTGGATGCCGTTGTGTACTGGCAGCTGCTGGAACATTCCCGCGCCTATTACGCCGTCGACAACCTGCAGGCCGCGATGGTGAATCTGGTGCTGACCCAGATCCGCGCCGAGATGGGCAAGCTCGACCTCGACCAAACCTTCACCACCCGCCAGGAGGTGAATGAAGCGTTGCTCAGAGAACTCGATCAGGCCACCGATCCTTGGGGGGTGAAGGTGACCCGGGTGGAGTTGCGAGACATTCGCCCCTCCGCCCGCGTGCAGGACGCGATGGAGCAGCAGATGACGGCCGAGCGCGAGAAGCGGGCCGCGATCCTGCGCTCCGAAGGGGAGCGGGAATCTCAGGTGAATGCGGCCAAGGGCCGGGCCGAAGCGTTGGTGCTCGATGCCAAGGCCAAGCAGGAAGCGCTGCTGCTGGAGGCGGAGGCCCAGTCGAAGCAGCAGGTGCTGCTGGCCTCCGCCCGGGCCGAGGCCGCCGCGGCACTGGCGCTTACGATCGATGCCCATCCCGCCGCCAGTGAAAGCCTGCGCCTGCTGCTGGCCGGCGACTGGATGGGGATGGGCGGAGAGCTCGCCCGTGCGCCTGGCGGGAGTGTGCTCATGGTGGATCCGCAGAGCCCCGCGGCCCTGCTGACGGCCCTTCGCGGCCTGCAGGAGCGGGGCGGGGCGCCCAGGTGAGACCTGCCGCTCCGGTAGCCGGCCGGCGCCGTTGGTGGGGCTGGCTGGCGGCAGCCCTGCTGCTGCTCTGGCTGGTGACGACGAGCCTCGCTGGGCTCAGCCCTGCTTTAGCCCTGCTTCGCCCTGGTGCGGCCCTCGATGCTGCGCCTAGGGCGGAGCTTGCGGGTCTCTCGCCGCCCGCTGCGCTGTCTGCGCTCTCGCCCATGCCGACGCCGTCCGGATCGTTCTACTGGCGCTTCGGCTGGAGCGAGCTGCCCCCCTTCGAATTCCGTCAGACGGACGCTGATGGTCAGGCTGGCGTGTCGGGCATGGACGCGGTGCTGCTGCGTCTGGTGGTGGAGCATGAGCTGGGCGGGCGGCTGCGGACCGACGCCGATCCGGCGCCGGTGGATGTGCTGATCGAGCGGCTGCGACAGGGAGAGCTCGATGTGCTCACCGCGATGGAGGGTCGCCGCCGGCAACGGGCCTTCGCCCGCTTTTCCGATCCCTACCGCTACGACGAGATGGTGGTGGTGGTGCCGCAGCAGACCCCCGGCCGCTGGCTGAGCATGGGCGATCCCGCCGCGCTGCGCCGGGGCCTCGAGCGCGATCGGCGCGCCAGGGTCGGCGTGCTGCGGGGCTGGTTCTACGGCAAGCCGCTGCAGGCGCTGCTGGATGATCCCGCCCAGGCGGAGCGGGTGGTGGCCTTCGCCAGCCCGGCGGAGCTGCTGGCGGCCGTCGGTCGGGGGCGTGTGGATCTGGGCCTGGCGGAGCGGGTCACGGTCGCCCACCTGATCTGGCCGGCCCGGCAGCGCTATCCGCTGCTGGTGGCCGAGCGACCGTTTCAGGTGATGCCGGCCCGGTTCATGTTCAACGCCCGCACGGTGAGCGACGCCCAGGTGCGGCGCTTCAATAGCGCCCTGGCGGAGGTGAAGCGCTCCGGCGCCTTCCACGGAGTTGTCCGCTCCTCGCTGCTGCCGCTGCTGCTGCAGCTGACCGCAGAACAATGGTGGTTTCGCGAGCTGGAGAAGCTGGGGGGTGTTTGCGGCGGCCCTCACCGGCTCGGTGCTCGCCATCCGCGCCGGCATGAGCGTCACGGGAATTCTGATTCTGGCGATGGCCACCGGGGTGGGCGGAGGTCTGCTGCGCGATGTGGTGATCAACCGGCCGGTGCCGACGGTGGTGCAGCAGCCGGTGTTCCTGGCTCTGGTGTATGGAGCGGTGCTACTGGTGCTGCTGGTGGGGCAGCTGCGGTTCGCCTGGCTGCTCAGCCCGCGGCTGGACCGTTGGCTGGATGGCTTCGATGCGCTCGGTATCGCCGCCTTCACGGTCACCGGTGTGCTGATCGCCCTGCGGATGCAGGTGGAGCCGCTGCTGCTGTGGGGGCCGATGCTCAGTGTGCTGACCGCCGGCGGCGGCATGCTGGTGCGGGAATTCATCCGCGGCCGCGGCGAGGGGCTGCTGCAGTGCGGTGTGCTCTATCACGAGATCACCTTCGGCTGCTCGCTGCTGCTGTCGCTCGTCCTGGTGGGGTACTCCGAGCGCGAGACCTACAGGGTGCAGGATCTCGAGCTGTCGGTGATCCTGACGATGGCTCTGGTGATGCTGATCCGGCTGACCGCGATCCAGCGGGGCTGGCGTTCGCCGGATCTGGGCGCGGACCGGCTGCGGCGATCCGCCCCGATCAGCGACCCAGAACCGCCTGCAGACCTTCCAGATAGAGAATCCCGCTGCAAGTGAGCGCTGCACCCCAGCACAGGCCCCGCAGGGCCGGAATGTTGCCCACATACACGGCGATGTAGGCCAGTCGCAGGGCGGGGTGGATCCAGGCCGCTGCCGCTGCGATCGGGCTGCTCACGCCGACCACCAGGCAAAGCAGGGCCGCGGGGGCAAACAGGGTGAAGGCTTCAAAGCAGTTCTGGTGGCACCAGGCCGCCCGTTTGCCCCAC
>CAIOXF010000017.1 GCA_903862155.1 uncultured cyanobacterium
AGCAGCTGCTGCCACAGGGCCACGCCGGCCTCGGCATCCAGCAGCAGCTCGAAGCCGTCTTCGCCCGTGTAGCCCGTGCGGCCTACGAACACCGGTGCGCCGTGGATGGTGAGCGCTCGATGCCCGAAGCGCGGCAGCCCCGCCAGGCTCTCGCCGCAGAGGGCCTCCAGCCGGGCGGTCGCCTCCGGGCCCTGGAGCGCCAGCAGCACCCCATTCCCCTTCCGGTCGCTCACCGCGATTCCCTGGGGTTCCAGCTGGCTGCGGATCCAGGCGGTGTCGGCCTCGGCGCAGGCCGCGTTGATCACCAGCACCAGCTCGTGGGTGCCTTGCCAGCCCTGGTCGTACACGATCAGGTCGTCGCGGATGCCGCCCTGCTCGTTGAGCAGCACCGTGTAGCAGGCCTCACCGGGGCCGATGCGGAACAGATCGGTGGGTACCAGGGCCTGGAGCGCATCCTTCGCGCCGTCACCCCGCAGGGTGAGCACGCCCATGTGGGAGATGTCAAACACCCCGCAGCGCTCGCGCACCGCCTTGTGCTCCGCCACCAGGCCACCGAACTGCACGGCCATCTCCCAGCCGGCGAAGGGCACCATGCGGCCGCCGGCGGCTTTCGCAGCGGTGTACAGAGGTGTGTGGCGCAGGCAAGAACCGGTGGGGGTGTCGGCCATGGAGGTGTGGCGGCGTTGCCCGAGGTGGGCGGATCCTATGGAGCCCAATCGGGAAAACACCCTGAAGGATTCGGCTTCCCCCAGCGACATCCCTGAAATCCATCCCTAGGGTTCGCGTTCCTTGATGCCCTCACGGATGGGTCATCGCCCCAGCTGCCGCAGCTGCCGTCACTGCACTCCGCCCAGCGGAGAGCAGCTGGGAACGTGCCATCTGCGCCAACTGGCGATTCACGCCGCGTTGGCCTCGGACCTCTGGTGCCACCACTGGACCCCGCGCCCGCCGCGCCTGCCATCGATCGACGCATCGCTGGCCCCGGCCACCGCAGTCCCGCTCACCAACCACCAGCTCAGCTTCGAGCCAGCCCTGGACCGCACCCAGGCCAGCTCCCGCCGCGCACGGGGCGAGGTAAATCGAAAGAAAATCCAAAGTTTTCCCCTCGCCGCGGGTTTTGTGTTCGTTGATGCCGGCGGCAGAGCGGGAACCGGCGCTTGAATAGTGGATTAATCCTCACCTCAGGAGGTGCTGGGATTGGTCATTGCTGTTTCCGCCCCTAACGCATCCGCTGGTAACCGTGTTGCCAGTCCGATCGAGCTGATGTCGGCCCAGGTCGACTGTGAAGTGCTCACCTTGCCGACCGGCACCAAGGTGTTCACCCGGGGCAGTACGGCGGACTCCATCTATGGGGTGCGTCGCGGCATCGTGGAGTTGGTGGGGGCGACTGGGGAGCGGCTCTGTTACCGGCCCGGTGAGCTGTTCAGCTACCAAGACATCGTGTGGCGCGAGGGGGTGTACCGCACCGAGGCGGTGGCCCGTACGCCCGTGGAGATCCTGCGCCTGGATCGCCTGCGTTTCCTCAACCTGCTGCACAACCACCCCACCCTGGCAGTCCTGCTGATTGGTCAACAGCACGACCGCCTGCGGGAGCAGCGCACCAGCGGCACCTGCTGCTACTGAGGCCAGCGGCTCAGCGGCCCAGCAGCAGGATCAGGCTGCGCACCACCTTCGCGGCCAGCACGTTGCTCACCCCGGTGGGATCCAGTTGGGGTGAGAGCTCCACCACATCGGCTCCCACCAGCTTGTGGTGGCCGAGTTCCTGCACCAGGGCAGCGAAGTGGCTCCAGAGGAAGCCGCCCGGTTCCGGGGTGCCGGTGCCCGGCATCACCGCCGGATCGAACCAGTCGAGATCCACCGTGAGATAGAGCGGCGAGCCGCGCAGGGGCTTCAGGGCTTCGGCCATCTGCTCGATCGCCACCAGCCGCTGTTCACGCCGCAGCTCCACGAACTCCTCGCGCGTGCCACTGCGGATCGCGATCTGCAGCAGCTTGCCGCTGGGGAGCACCTCCAGGCAGCGGCGCATGGCGCAGGCATGGCTGTGGTGGGCGCCCAGCCATTCGTGGCGCAGGTCGGCGTGGGCATCGAGCTGCACCAGCACCAGATCGGGATGGCGCTCGGCCACGGCAGCCACGGCTCCGGAGCTGATCGAGTGCTCCCCGCCCAGCATCAGGGGCTTGAGCCCCAGGTCCAGCACCGCCTCGGTGGCCTGCTTCACGGCCGCCACGACGGGCTCGGGCGCACCGAAGGGAATGTCCACCGCGCCGAGGTCGGCGAAGGCCACCTCCTCCAGATCGGCATCGAGCTGGGGGCAATAGGTTTCCAGGCCGCTGCTCACCTCCCGGATCGCTGCCGGCCCGAAGCGCGTGCCCGGGCGGAAGGAGGTGGTGCCGTCGTAGGGCACGCCGAACAGGCCCACGCTGCAGCCGGCCGGATCGCGGCGGCTGCCCATGTAAATGGCGCCGTCGGTGTCGAAGATCGTGCTCATGGGTTGAGGGCCCGCTCCACGAAGGCCGGGATCGCATCGAAGGCCCCACGCTGCCAGCGCGGGCTCCAGATCTCACAACCGGCCGCCACCGCGGCAGCCCGCTCGGCCTGGGGCTCCCGGTAGCGCGGACCATCGGTGGCGGCGAAGGTCCAGCTCCACCAACCGCTGGGATACATCGGCACCCAGCCGTACATCGGATCGGCGTGGCCGAACACCTCGCGGATGATCCGCACCGTGTCGATGTGCACTTGGCGGAACGCCTCGGGAGATTCGCTTTGGGTGGCGAACACGCCGCCCGGCCGCAGGATGCGCCGGCATTGCTCGAAGAATGCCCGGTTGAACAGGCCTTCCGCCGGGCCGGCCGGGTCGGAGCCATCCACGATCACCACGTCGTAGCTGGCGTCGGCCGCATCCCGGGCCCAGGCGATGCCGTCGCCCACGGTGAGATGGAAGCGCGGATCGCTCCAGCAGCCCCCACCGATCGACGGCAGGTGCTGCTGGCTCCACTCCACCACCAGCCCGTCGATCTCCACCATGTCGAGGTGCTGCACGCCGGGGTGGCGCAGGCACTCGCGGGCGGTGCCGCCATCGCCGCCGCCGATCACCAGCACCCGCTCAATCCGCTCGGCGCCGCACAGGGCCGGATGCACGAT
>CAIOXF010000018.1 GCA_903862155.1 uncultured cyanobacterium
CTGATTGAGCGCACCCGACCCGATTCGAGGTCGGTGACTTAGGCGGTACCAGTCAATTATGTTGCGTTGCGGACGTAAACGCGCGAACGTGTGGCATCGCGCCGTACGCAGCGCCCTTCACCTACATAATGCAGCCGCAGCTCACCGGCCCCGACGCTTCGATGGAGCAACCCGCCACATCGGCCTCCACCAACGGCATCGTGCCCAGCCAGTCGGCCCGCATTGAAGTGATCGGCGTGGGCGGCGGAGGCAGCAATGCGGTGAACCGCATGATTGCCTCCGACCTCCAGGGTGTGGGCTACCGGGTGCTGAACACCGACGCCCAGGCCCTGCTCCAGTCGTCGGCAAACCGGCGTTTCCAGCTTGGCCAGAAGCTCACCCGCGGCCTAGGAGCTGGCGGCAATCCCGTGATCGGCCAGAAGGCCGCTGAGGAGTCCCGCGCCGAACTCGCGGAATCGCTGCAGGGCACCGATCTTGTGTTCATCGCCGCCGGCATGGGCGGCGGCACAGGCACCGGGGCAGCTCCGATCCTGGCCGAGGTCGCCAAGGAAGTGGGTGCCCTCACCGTGGGCATCGTGACCAAGCCCTTCGGCTTTGAGGGTCGCAAACGCATGCGTCAAGCCGAGGAGGGCATCGCCCGCCTGGCCGAGCATGTGGACACGCTGATCGTGATCCCCAACGACCGGCTGCGTGATGCCATCGCCGGTGCCCCCCTCAATGAGGCCTTCCGCGCCGCCGACGACGTGCTGCGCATGGGCGTGAAGGGGATCAGCGACATCATCACCAAGCCCGGCCTTGTGAACGTCGACTTCGCCGATGTGCGTTCGGTGATGGCCGACGCCGGCACCGCCCTGCTGGGCATCGGTGTGGGCTCGGGCCGCTCCCGCGCCAGCGAAGCCGCCCAGGCCGCCATGACCAGCCCTCTTTTGGAGGCTGCCCGCATTGACGGCGCCAAGGGCTGCGTGATCAACATCAGCGGCGGCAAGGACATGACCCTTGAGGACATGACGACGGCCTCCGAAGTGATCTACGACGTGGTGGATCCAGACGCGAACATCATTGTGGGCGCCGTGGTGGACGAGAAGCTCGAGGGCGAGATCCACGTGACCGTGATCGCTACCGGCTTCGAGAGCGGCACTCCTTATCGCAGCGAGCGCTCGGTGACCACCAGCTTCACCCCGGCCAGCAGCTTCTCGCCCGCCGCCGAAGACAAAGGGGCCAAGATCCCCCCGTTCCTCCTCAATCGCCAGGGCAGCAACAACGATTGATTGGGCCGTTGTAGCGAGCGGCTCATCAGCCCATCTCAAGGATCATCGGTCGAGCCGATACCCGAACGATCCTTGGGTCGACAATATGGTGACCCGGAGTCCACGCCTGCCCAGAGCATCCCGTGTGGCTGCTCCCTTCCGGTCCTGACCAGATTTGGGCGTCGGAGCCGCATGGGTCCGAGTCGTGTGGATGCTAGCAATGCAGTCCCCTGCCCTCCGGCACGTGCCTTTGCGCCCCTCGGATCTGGCCAAGCGCAAGCAAGCAGGGCTGGCGATTTCGGTACTCACCGCCTGGGATGCACTCTCCGGGGCCGTGGTGGCCGAAGCCGGAGCCGATGCGGTGCTGGTGGGCGACTCACTGGCGATGGTGGTGCTGGGCCACGCCACCACGCTGCCCGTCACCCTCGACGAAATGCTGCACCACACCCGCGCCGTGGGCCGGGGGGTGACGGCTGTCTGCGGGCCCGAGCAGCAGCCCCTGCTGATCACCGACCTGCCCTTCCTCAGCTACCAGTGCAACCCCGATGAGGCGGTGGCTGCCGCAGGGCGCGTACTGAAGGAAACCCCCGCCGCCGCCGTGAAGCTCGAAGGCGCCGAGCCCGAGACCCTGGCGGTGATCAACCGGATGGTGCGCAGTGGCATCCCGGTGATGGGCCACATCGGCCTCACCCCCCAGAGCGTGCACCGCCTCGGCTACCGGCGCCAGGGCACCGATCCGGCCAGTCAGGAACGGCTCTGCCGCCAGGCCCATGCCCTGGCCGATGCCGGCTGCTTTGCCCTGGTGCTGGAGCACGTGCCCGACGCCCTGGCCGACCGCCTGCGCCGGGAGCTGGAACTGCCGCTGATCGGCATCGGCGCCGGCACCAGCTGCGATGGCCAGGTGCGCGTCACCGCCGATCTGCTGGGCCTCACGCCCCAGCAGCCGCCGTTCAGTCCGCCGCTGCTGCAGGGCCGCCAACTGGCAGTGCAGGCGCTGCAGCGCTGGATTGCGGAGCAGCGTCATCCCACCACGCCAGCAGCGGGCGCAGCACCGCATTGCTCAGCGCCAGACCCGCTGGATCGCTGAGCCGCCAGCGGGGCCCCTCCACCACCAGCAAGCCATCAGCACGGAAGGGCTCCAGCAGCACGGTGAGCTCCTCCAACCGGCTCTGCACCTCAGCAGCCCCGAAGCCCTGCTGGGCCAGCAGCCTCTGCAGGTGCACCCCCTCTCGCCGCCGTAACCCCACCATCAGGCGCTCATCAAGAGGCATCCCCGTCTGATCGCCAGGGGACGGGCCCGGATCAGCCTGCTCACGACCCAACTGCGCCTCCAACCACTGGCGGTAGCCCTCGCGGGTGCGGGGCCGCGCCTGCCGCACCCCCCAGGGAGCTGCCGTGGCCCCCATGCCAAAGCCCCACCAGCCAGCTCCGCTCCAATACACGCGGTTGTGGCGCGAGGCGTGGCCGGGCAGGGCGTAGTTGGAGATCTCGTAGTGGCCGTAGCCCCAGCGGCTCAGCTCGGCCTGGGTGAGCTCCATCAGATCGGCAGCCAGATCGGCATCGGGAAGCTCCAAATTTCCCTCGTCCAGCCGCCGGGCAAACACGGTGCCCGGCTCGATCGTGAGGTCGTACACCGAGAGATGGGGCGGCTCCAGGGCGATGGCCTGTGTCAGCTGGGCGCGCCACTCCGCTGGCCCCTGGCCCGGCACCGCCTGGATCAGATCCAGGCTCCAGCTCGCCAGCCTTCCGCCCTGGCGTGCCTCCGCCAACCAAGCGGCCGCCTCCAGCAGGTCGCCCCGGCGATGCCGCCGCCCCAGGCGCGCAAGAACAGCATCATCAAAGCTCTGGCCGCCCAGGCTCACCCGGTTCACGCCCGCCGCCAGGTAGGCCGCCAGCCGCTCCCGATCAAAACTCGCCGGATCCAACTCCAACGTGATTTCGGCGCCTGGTGCGATCCCGAAGCGCCGGCCCAGGGCCGTGAGCAGCCTGCGCACCTGGGCCGGATCCAACAGCGAGGGGGTGCCGCCGCCGAAGTACACGGTGCTCAGGGGCGGGCCGCCGGGGCTGGCGGCGATCTCCGCCTCCAGTTGTTCCAGATAGGCCGCGATCGCGTTGGCTCCGGGCTGGCCCGACAGGGCCCCAGCCCGGTCGCCCAGGGGCACCACCGGAAAGTCGCAGTAGAAGCAGCGCCGGTGGCAGAAAGGAATGTGCAGGTAGGCGCTGCGGGGCTCGGGCAACACAGGCGGTAACCCCAACGGACGAAAGGCGCCGGAATCAGGCATGCTGCCTGCCTGATCGGTCGGGCAGTTCCAGCGCAACGGGAATGGTGGACTCCCTGATCCTGCTCCTGTTCCTGGTGTCCGGAGCGGCGGCCGGCTGGCTGGGGGTAGACCTGCTGCCCGAGCAGCTCCTGATCCAGGTGGACAACCCGGAGGGGCTGCGCACGGTGCTGGCCGGCTTCGGGGCCTTTTTCGGACTGATCGCGGGCTTCCTGTTCCAACAGCTGCGCCGCAAGCTGATGCAGCAGGTGCGCACCATGCCCACCGACCTGCTGATCAGCCGCGCCGTGGGCCTGATCCTGGGCCTGCTGGTGGCCAACCTGCTGCTGGCGCCGATCCTGCTGCTGCCCCTCCCCTGGGAGGTGGTGTTCGTGAAGCCGGTGGCGGCGATCCTGAGCAACGTGTTCTTCGGGGTGTCGGGCTACAACCTGGCCGAAGTGCACGGCCGCACCCTGCTGCGCCTGTTCACCCGTGGTGACAGCGAAGCCCTCCTGGTGGCCGACGGGGTGCTTCAGCCCGCCTCCGCCAAGATCCTCGACACGAGTGTGATCATCGATGGCCGCATCCGCGGCCTGCTCGATTCCGGCCTGCTGGAGGGTCAGGTGATCGTGGCCCAGTGTGTGATCGACGAGCTGCAGGCCCTGGCCGATTCCGCCAATGCCGAAAAGCGGGGCCGGGGGCGGCGTGGCCTCAAGCTGCTCAGCGAGCTGCGTGAGCAATACGGCCGCCGGCTGGTGGTGAACAGCACCCGCTACGAGGGCAACGGCGTCGACGACAAGCTGCAGAAACTCACCGCCGATACCGGTGGCACCCTGCTGACCGCCGACTACAACCTGGCCAAGGTGGCCGAGGTGCAGGGGCTGAAAGTGATGAACCTCAGCGAACTGGTGATCGCGCTGCGGCCGGAGGTGCAACCGGGCGACGAGCTCCAGCTCAAGATCGCTCGGGAGGGGAAGGAACCCCACCAGGGGGTGGGCTACCTCGACGACGGCACGATGGTGGTGGTGGAAGACGCCAGCCAGAAGATCGGCCTGCGGGTGCCCGTGATCATCACGGGGGCGTTGCAGAACCCCACCGGCCGCATCGTGTTCGCCCGCTGCGACGGCGACCCCCAGGCCGGCCACTCCCCCACGCCGAACGCCTCCGACGAACCCACCGGTGGCAAGCGCCGCCGCTCCGGTAAAGCCGCCTCCACCAGCCGCCAGGATCCGGACTCAACGAACCCCCGCTAGGCTCCAGCCCAGTGCCTGGCGAGAAGCTGCGGATGTCGGTGTCGGCCCCTTACTACGGCGATTCCGCCGTGATGCGCACACCGCCGCCCGATCTGCCCTCCCTCCTGCTCAAGGAGCGGATCGTGTATCTGGGCCTGCCGCTGTTCAGCGACGACGATGCCAAGCGTCAGATGGGCATCGATGTGACCGAGCTGATCATTGCCCAGCTGCTCTATCTGGAATTTGACAATCCGGAGAAGCCGATCTTCTTCTATATCAACTCCACCGGCACCTCCTGGTTCACCGGCGATGCCATCGGCTTTGAAACCGAAGCCTTCGCCATCGCCGACACAATCCGCTACGTGAAGCCACCGGTGCACACCATCTGCATCGGCCAGGCGATGGGCACCGCGGCCATGATTCTCAGCGCCGGCACAAAAGGCCACCGCGCAGCCCTGCCCCACGCCTCAATCGTGCTGCACCAGCCCCGCAGCGGAGCCCGCGGCCAGGCCAGCGACATTCAGATCCGGGCCAAGGAGGTGCTTCACAACAAGCACACCATGCTCGAGATGCTGGCCGAGAACACCGGAAAATCGGTGGAGCAACTGGCCAAGGATTCCGACCGGATGACCTACCTCACGGCTGAGGAAGCCAAGGAGTACGGCCTGATCGACCGCGTGCTCACCAGCCAGAAGGATCTGCCCAACGCCGCCGCCGTCGCCGGCGACCGCAACCCCGTGGGCATCGGCTGATCCCGCCCGCCCGAACACACCCGTCGTTATCTCACCAGACCAGAAACCATGCCCATCGGCACTCCCAGCGTTCCCTACCGCCTTCCCGGAAGCCAGTATGAGCGGTGGGTTGATATCTACACCCGCCTGGGTGTGGAGCGCATCCTCTTTCTGGGCTCCGAGGTGAACGACGCCGTGGCCAACGCCCTGGTGGCCCAGATGCTCTATCTCGACTCGGAAGACAACTCCAAGCCCATTTACCTCTACATCAACTCGCCGGGTGGCTCGGTGACCGCCGGTCTGGCGATCTTCGACACCATGCAATACGTGAAGAGCGATGTGGTGACGATCTGCGTGGGCCTCGCCGCCTCGATGGGCGCTTTCCTCCTGGCCGCCGGCACCAAGGGCAAGCGTCTGGCCCTGCCCCACAGCCGGATCATGATTCACCAGCCCCTCGGCGGCACCAGCCAGCGCCAGGCCAGTGACATCGAGATCGAGGCCAAGGAGATCCTTCGCATCAAAGACATGCTGAACCGCTCGATGGCGGACATGACCGGCCAGCCCTTCGACAAAATCGAGAAGGACACCGACCGCGACTACTTCCTGAGCGCCGCTGAGGCCAAGGAGTACGGCCTGATCGACCGGGTGATCGCCCATCCCAGCGAGGCCTGAGGCCGGCAGGGTCGCTTGCGTAAGCTCGACCCTTGCCCAGCCCCGAACTCCCTGCCCGGATGGCCCAGCTCTTCTACGACTCCGACGCCGATCTCAGCCTGCTGAACGGCAAGACGGTGGCCATCATCGGCTACGGCTCCCAGGGCCATGCCCACGCGCTGAACCTGAAGGACAGCGGCGTGAATGTGGTGGTGGGTCTGTATGAGGGCAGCCGCTCCGCCGACAAGGCCAAGGCTGATGGCCTTGAGGTGCTGAGCGTGGCTGACGCCTGCGCCAAGGCCGATTGGATCATGGTGCTGCTGCCCGATGAAGCCCAGAAAGACGTTTACGCCAAGGAGATCGCTCCCCATCTGAGCGCCGGCAAGGTGCTGAGCTTCGCCCACGGCTTCAACATCCGCTTCGAGCTGATCAAGCCCCCCGCCGATGTGGACGTGGTGATGATTTCCCCGAAGGGCCCCGGCCACACCGTGCGCTGGGAATATCAGAACGGCATGGGTGTGCCC
>CAIOXF010000019.1 GCA_903862155.1 uncultured cyanobacterium
CAGTTGCCGTGCCTCCTCCCGCTCACCCTCCTCGCCGGAGAGCAGGTCCACGATCCGCTCCAGCACCTGGCGCTCTTTGTCGTCCACGCTGCCGTCGGCCCAGGCCACGCAGCACACCACCTGCAGCAGATCCAGCTGCCGTTCGCGGCCGGCATCGGGGCTTGGGGCTGCCATCAAGGGGAATGGAGGGGCCCCCCAGTTTGGTGGCGATGGCCCCATTCAGTTCAGGACGCCTTCAAAGCCGCCGCTGCTGCTGCCTGTTCTCCAGCTTCGATGGCCCCTTCGAAGTAACCGGGCCAGCGGGGCGACACTTCCGTGCCGGCCCAGAACACCCGGCCATGGGGCGCCGGTGCGGGCCCGCCGGCTGGGCCGGCCGCCAGGCGGGCATGGCTGGTCCAGGTGCCGGGGGCGAGAAAGCTGGTGAAGGCGCCGCCGGTGAAGGGTTCGCTGTTCCAGGACTGCTCCACCAGATCCAGCGGCTCGGCGGCTTCCGGGCCCCAGTAAGCCGCCAGGTTGGCCAGGATCTGCTGGCGCCGTTGCTCGCCGGGCAGGGCCCCCAAGGTGATGGCCCGCTGCCCGGCGATGAAGCTGGCCAGCACGGCCGGTTGCCCCTCGGGCGGGCCACTGTCGGCAGTGAGCTCCAGGGCCGGCAGGTTGCCGATGCCGAGGCCGTTGAACCCCTGCTCACGCCAGAACGGCCGGGCATACACGGCGAGAATCTTGGTCATGCCGCCCATGGGCGAGCGCTGTAGCAGGGCGCGATGGGCCGCGGGTAGGGGTGGATCGAATGCGATCGCCAGGCGCTGCGGAGGTGGCACGGCCACGATGGCGCTGCGCCCTTCCAGGCTCTGGCCGTCGCTGGTGATCACCGACACGCCCTCGGCCTGTTGCTCGATGCGCACCACGGCCTCGCCCAGCTGCACCGTGCCGGCGGGCAGGTCGCGGGCCAGGCGCTGCGCCACGCCGCCCGCACTGCCGCGCACCAGCCACGCCTCCGGTGATTCCCCCTGGGGTGCTACGGCCTGGGTCCAGGCCAGATGCAGGATCGAGGTTTCCCACGGCTCAAAGCCGCCGGAGCCGCCCACCCGGCAGAGCCATTGCAGGGGCAGCTGGGCGAGGGGAAGGGAGGTGTGCTGCGCAGCCCACTCGGCCACGGTGAGCCGATCCAGTGCTTCGGCATTGGGGGTGAGCCAGGGGTGGGCTGGATTCACCTGGGCCACCAGGGCGGCCAAGGCCTGCTGCAGGGCCCGGGTGGCGGCCAGCTCCTCGGTCGGGAGATCCAGGGCATTCGGCTGGAAAAACAGCAGGCTGTCGCTGAACTGTTCCGCCAGCGGAGCCCGACGGCGTTGGCCCTGCCAATGCAGCACGCCATCACCGGTGTAGTGGCTGGCGTATCGCGCGATGGCGAGCTCATCGAGCAGGGCGGCAAAGCGGTGATGGCTGGCCCCACCCCACTGGCCCCCCAGATCCACCACGGCACCACTGGCGGTGGTGGTGCTCACCATGCGGCCGCCGATGCGGGAGCGGGCCTCCAGCACCCTCACCTTGAGCCCCTGGGCCTGGAGCCGCCGGGCCGCGATCAGCCCCGACAGCCCAGCTCCCACCACCACCACGTCGACCGGGGAAGCCATGGAGAACCGCATCGATGGCTGCAGTGTGGCTTGGCAGGATCGGTGCACTGCGTGATGCCGCCATGGCGCTGGATCAGCTCAAGGCATTCCTGGTGCGGATGCAGAACGACGAAGCCCTCAAATCCAAGGTGCTGGCTGCAGCGACGGCCGACGATGTGGCTCAGATTGCCCTGAAACTGGGCTATGAATTCTCCGGCGATGAGTTGCTGCGCATCTCGGGGCAGAAGGTGGAGCGGGTCACGGTGCGGAAGAACGACATCCCCGGCGAATACAGCTGAAACCGCTCAAGCCGTTTGGGCTCACGCCGGGTGCCCGTTGCCCAACCGCGACAATGGGGTGGTGCAGCGATGCAGGGTGGCAGCTCGGATCAGTTCCGCGCCACTGAGCGACAACTTGGCGCTGATGTGCTTGCGGTAGGTCTCCACCGTGTTCACGCTCAGCCCCAGCGCTTGAAACACCCGCAGTTCGCGGGGGGCCAGCTGATCCATTCGTAGGCGCCACTGAGGGTTGCTCATGTGGGAGCGCTGGGGGCTGGCCTCCTGCATCCGGGTCACCATGCGCACCAGGTCATCCCAGTCGTGGCGCTTATCCACCACCCCCAGGAGGATGGGTTCCAGGTCTGGAGGGGTTGCAAACTGCTCGCTCACATCGGTGATCACGATCAGTCGGCCGTCGGGGTTCTTCTGCATCAAGGCTGATGCCGCATCGTGCCAGGTTTGTCCGCGTTCCACCTC
>CAIOXF010000020.1 GCA_903862155.1 uncultured cyanobacterium
CATGCGCGAGCTGTAGCCCCACTCGTTGTCGTACCAGGCGTAAACCTTGAGCTGGGTGCCGTTCACCACCATCGTGGAGAGGGCGTCGACGATCGCGCTTCGCGCGTCGTTCACATAGTCGACCGACACCAACGGCCGCTCCTCGTAGCCCAGGATTCCGCGCAGCTCTCCTTCAGCCGCGGCCCGGAACGCCGCATTCACCTCTTCAACAGACACGGCCCGCTCCAGCTCAAACACCGCATCGGTGAGCGAGGCATTCAGCAGTGGAACGCGCACCGCATGGCCGTTGAGCTTGCCCTGCAACTCCGGGAAGATCAGGCCGATGGCCTTGGCCGAACCGGTGGTGGTGGGGATCAGGCTCTGGCTGCAGGAACGGGCCCGGCGCAGATCACTTTTGAACGCATCCACCACCACCTGGGTGTTGGTGATGTCGTGAAGGGTGGTGATCGAACCGTGGCGAATGCCGAAGTGCCCATGCACCACCTTCACCACCGGGGCCAGGCAATTAGTGGTGCATGAAGCAGCCGTGAGCAGGCGGTGACGCTCGGGATCAAAGAGCTGGTGGTTGATGCCAAACACCACGTTCAGTGCTTCCTCACCGGCCACCACCCCCTTCACCGGGCAGGCCACGATCACCCGCTCTAGGCCGGCCTGATCGAAATAGGGCTGGAGGGTGTCGGGTGTTTTGAACTTGCCGCTGCACTCGAGCACCATCTGCACGCCCGCCTGCTGCCAGAGCACAGCAGTGGGGTCTTTCTGCTGCGAGTAGGCAACGCGGGCGCCATTCACATGAAAGGCCCCATCGCCACCCGCCACCTCATGGCCCCAGCGGCCATGCACCGAGTCGAAGGCGAGCAGGTGCGCAGCGGCGTGGGCATCCCCTGCCGGGTCGTTCACGTGCACCAGCTCGATGCCGGGGCGCCCCCACAGGGCCCGAAACACCAGGCGGCCGATGCGGCCGAAGCCATTGATGCCGATTTTCATGGGACACCCCCGCAGCAACACAGGCCCCGACGCCGGCGACCCAGGCGCAAATTAGATCAACAGGAGTTGATGTATCAAGCCGAGTTGATCGGCATGTGCGCTGGGACACCAGGGTTTGACGACAGCCACTGCGGCCATGGACACGTGAAGATGGCCCCATGGTTCTGAGCTCACCCCCAGCTGCAGCCCTCGCCGGCGACGAAGCCCGCGCCTTGCTCAAAGCGCTGGCAGACCCCCTGCGCCTGCAGGTGATCGAAGCCCTCGGCCAGGGAGAGCGCTGCGTTTGCGAGCTCACAGGCGAGCTGGGGCTGGCCCAGTCGAAGCTCTCGTTTCACCTCAAGGTGCTGCGCGAAGCCGGCCTGATTGATGGACGCCAGCAGGGCCGCTGGATGTACTACCAGCTCCGCCCCGAAGCCATCCGTGCCCTGCAGCAGTGGCTGGGTGAGCTGGCCAGCAGCTGCCAGACGCCAGCACAACCATGCTGCTAGGGAAACATCAGCCGAACAGGGCCGGGATACTGCCCCAACTGCTGATCGGCAGTGATCAACAACGCACCCTCCGAGCCGGCCTGGGCCAGCAACAGGCGATCAAAGGGATCCCGGTGCAGGGGCGGCAGTTGAGCAACGGCAAACGCATGGGCAGCCTTGATCGGCAGCTCCTGCCAGCCCCCGTCGAGCAAAGCGCGGCGAAGCATCGCTGGCTGAACGTTGAAGTCGGGCCTGTCCAACGACTGCTTGATCACCAACTCCCAGAGGCTGGCCACGCTGAACAGTGGCGTGTTGCGTGGATCCTCCAGCATCGATGCGAGCCCGTGGGGCAGGCGATCAGGGGAGCCCATCGCCCACACCAGGAGATGGGTGTCGAGAAGCAAAAGCATCGGCAACCTCAGCCGCGCTCGAACCAATCAGCGATCTCTGCCGCAGCCAACTGATCGAAGTCGTCGGGCACCTCGCACTGGCCCACCAACAACCCAAGACGGCGCTTGGTCAGCGCGGCATCGTCCCCGCTGTCGATCGGCATGACCCGCACCATCGGTCGACCGGCCTTGCAAATCACAAAGGACTGACCCGCTGCGGCCTCGTCGACCAGGCGGGAGAGGTGGGTCTTTGCTTCGTGCATGTTCACGCTGCGCACGACCACCCCGCCAAACTGCAACCAACTTAGTCGACTAAGCCAGTGCACGCGGCGGTCACTACCATTGATAGGCACCATCACGGTTGATGCGATGGACACCGCACGCCTGTTCCAGTCAGGACGAAGCCAGGCTGTGCGCCTGCCCAAGGAGTATCGATTCAGCGGCACAGAAGTGGCCGTCAAGCACTTCGGGAATGGTGTCCTGCTGCTCCCGATCGACGATCCCTGGCAAACC
>CAIOXF010000021.1 GCA_903862155.1 uncultured cyanobacterium
CAGCGGCCATTTGATCGATGGCGTCCTGCAGGGTGAGATCGATGCTCACCGACGCAGCCGTGGCCCGCTGGCGCTGGGCCTCCATCGCTGCCTCAAAGCCTTCGAGATCCACCGTGAGCCCGTGCTCCTCGGCGATCTCTTCGGTGAGCTCGAGCGGGAAGCCATAGGTGTCGTACAGCTCAAAGGCCTGCTCGCCCGAGATCTGCTTGGGCTTGGCTGCCAGCACGTCCGCCAGCAACTTCTCGCCGCGCTCCAGGGTTTCCAGGAAGCGGGCTTCTTCGCGCTGGAGCTCCGCCAGGATCACTTCGCGCCGCTCCACCAGCTGCGGGTAGGCGCGCTGCATCAGCGCGATCGACGCCTCACCCATCGCCGTGAGGAAGGGCTTGTCGATGCCGAGGAGACGTCCGTGGCGCACCACGCGGCGCAGCAACCGGCGCAGGATGTAGCCGCGGCCCAGGTTGCTAGCGGTGACGCCATCGCAGATCAATTGGGTGATGGCACGGCTGTGGTCGCCGATCACCTTCAGGCTGGTTTTGCCCTTCTCATCGAGGTCGGGATACGCCACACCGGCCAGCTGCGCCGCCGTTTCGATCAGCGGATAGATCAGGTCGGTTTCGTAGTTATTGGGAACGGCCTGCAGGATCTGGGCCATCCGCTCCAGGCCCATGCCGGTGTCGATGTTGCGGTTGGCCAGCGGCGTGAGGTTGCCCTCCGCATCGCGGTTGTACTGCATGAACACCAAGTTGTAGAACTCGATGAAGCGACTGTCGTCTTCCAGGTCGATGCCGTCGTCGCCGAGTTCAGGCTTGAAGTCGTAATAGATCTCCGAGCAGGGGCCGCAGGGGCCGGTGGGACCAGAGGCCCAGAAGTTGTCGGCTTCATCCATGCGGATGATGCGCCTGGGGTTCACCCCCACCACATCACGCCAGATCGCCTCGGCCTCGTCGTCTTCGCGGAATACGCTCACCACGAGGTTCTTCGGGGAGAGCCCAAACACGCCGGTGCTCAGCTCCCAGGCCCACTGAATCGCCTGCTCCTTGAAGTAATCGCCGAAGGAGAAGTTGCCAAGCATCTCGAAGAACGTGTGATGCCGGGCCGTACGCCCCACGTTTTCGATGTCGTTGGTGCGGATGCACTTCTGGCTGCTGGTGGCACGGGCTGAGGGGCGCTCCTGCTGGCCCAGGAACACCGGCTTGAACGGCAACATCCCAGCGATGGTGAGCAGCACGGTGGGGTCGTCGGGAATCAGCGAGGCACTCGGCATCCGCCGGTGCTCACGCTGTTCGTAGAAGTTGAGAAAGGCCGCGCGGATCTCGGCGCCGCTGCGGGGGCAATGGGCAGCGGCGTTGGTGGCGGCCATGGCTTGGCGGGCAAATCGTTCCTCAACACGGCATGATCGCCCAGCGCAGGCAGCCGCCCGGCAGATCCACGTGGCCATGGCCTCACCCGATCAGAGCGAGCACCGGGCGCGGCTGCGGCTGCGTTCGATCGGCTGGGCCCTGCTCGGCGGAGCGACCGCTGGAGGGATTGGTCTGGCCCTGACGGGCCATCCGCTTGCGCTGGAGCCAGCACTGCGGGCGGGCGGCTGTGGCTTCTTTTATGGCCTGCTGGCCTTCCACCTGCAGCGGGTCGACCCCGACGACAGCCATCTGCAAGCAGGCCTAGTGGGGGCCGTCTGCGCCTTCAGAAGCCTGGCCGCACCCCTCGACTGGGCAGAACTCCCTTCAAAGGTGATGATGGGAGCCGTAAGTGGGTGGCTGCCGCTCTGGCTGCCCCTCGTGGGTAGTGCCCTGCTCCTGCACGCAGCGCAGCGGCAACTACCAGCACTCCGGCCCTGATGAGCCTGCTGCACGCCACCTGGCTGTTTCCCCCCGAAGGTACGGGCGGTCGCCTGCTGCTGTGGGCTGACACCTGGCGCGTGGCCGAGCCGATCACGCCGCAGCGCACGGCGCCGGATCATCCCTTTTCTCTCGGCGTCGACGACCTCGCCGCCTGGCTCGACGACAACGACCTGTGGTCGGAAGCCCTGCGCCCCGCCACCGCCACCCTCACCCTGCCCAGCCGCGGCGTCACGGCCAAAGGCACCAAACGCAGCGACAGCGCCCCCTGGAGCGGCCTGCCCCTGCAGGCCGGTGAACCCATTCCGAAAAGTGTGGAGTGGTGGCCCTGGCAGGTGGAGGGGCTGGCGCTCAAGCCAGCCGCGGCCGGGGACTGGCTCAGCCGGCTGCCCCTCTCCGGCGACCATCCCGACCTGGCCGACGACCTGCGCTGGTGGACCCACCTGCAGCGCTGGGCCCTGAGCCTGATCGCCCGCGGCCGCTGGCTGCCGCTGGTGGAGGAAGGCAAGGCCCACTGGCTGCCGCTGCTCAACCGTGAAGACGACCGCCACCGCCTCGAGGAGCTCTCCAGCCGCCTGCCCCAGGTAGCCACCTGCGCCATCGGCGACGGCCGCAATCCCGAGCCCGCCCTCACCTGCCGCCGCCCCGGCAGCGGCCGCCTGCGGGTGGCCAGCTTTCTGGAAACGCTGCTGGATGGTCAGCTGCGCGAGAGCTTCGACGGCGGAGCTGAAGGTCTCGACCCGCTGCTGACCGCCTGGCAGAAGGCCTTGGGCCCAGGGGAAGGCCAGCTCAAGCTCGATGAGGAAGAGATCGAACGGCTGGAGGTGGCAACCCACCACTGGCGCGAAGCGGTGGCGGGCAAGGTGGCCGCAGCCCGGGCCTGCCTGGAGCTCTCCGCGCCGCCGGAGGGCGAAGAGCTCTGGGGCCTCAACTTCTCCCTGCAGGCCGAAGCCGACCCGAGCCTGAAGGTGCCGGCGCCATCGGTGTGGGCGTTGGGGGATCGCACCCTGCAGCTGGGCGAAATCGCCGTGCCCCAGCCCGGGGAGCTTCTGCTGGAGGGCCTGGGCCGGGCCCTCACGGTGTTCGAGCCGATCGAGCGGGGCCTGGATTCGGCCACCCCCGAGAGCATGCAACTCACCCCGGCCGAAGCCTTCGTGCTGGTGCGCACCGCCGCGGCCCGCCTGCGCGATGTGGGCGTAGGCGTGGTGCTGCCACCCAGCCTTTCGGGCGGTCTGGCCAGCCGCCTGGGTCTGGCGATCGTGGCCGAACTACCCAGCAAATCGCGCGGGTTCACCCTTGGCGAAAGCCTGGACTGGAGCTGGGAGTTCATGATCGGCGGTGTCACGCTCAACCTGCGTGACCTCGAGAAGCTCTCCGCCAAGCGCAGCCCGCTGGTGCAGCACAAGGGCGCCTGGATTGAGCTACGCCCCAGCGACCTCAAGAACGCCGAGCGCTTCTGCGCCGCCGACCCCGGCCTCAGCCTCGACGATGCCCTGCGCCTCACCGCCAGCGAGGGCGGCGACACCTTCCACCGCCTGCCGGTGCATGCGTTCACCGCCGGGCCCCGCCTGCAGACGGTGCTGGAGCAATACCACCAGCAGAAGGCCCCCGATCCCCTGCCCGCCCCCGAAGGCTTCGCCGGCCAGCTGCGGCCCTATCAGGAGCGTGGCCTGGGCTGGCTGGCCTTCCTGCATCGCTTCGATCAGGGGGCCTGCCTGGCCGACGACATGGGCCTGGGCAAAACCATCCAGCTGCTGGCGTTCCTGCAGCACCTCAAGGCCGAGCAGGAACTCAAACGCCCGGTGCTGCTGGTGGCGCCCACCTCGGTGCTCACCAACTGGAAGCGGGAAGCCCACGCCTTCACGCCCGAGCTGCAGGTGCGCGAGCACTACGGCCCGCGCCGCCCCTCCACGCCCGAGGTCCTGAAAAAAGCCCTGAAGGACGTGGATCTCGTCCTCACCAGCTACGGCCTTCTGCAGCGCGATTCCGAACTGCTGGAAACAGTGGATTGGCAGGGCGTGGTGATCGACGAAGCCCAGGCGATCAAGAACCCCAACGCCAAGCAGTCGATGGCGGCGCGCGACCTGGGGCGCCCGAGCCGGGGCAGCAAGGGTGGCAGCCGTTTCCGCATCGCCCTCACCGGCACGCCAGTGGAAAACCGGGTGAGCGAGCTGTGGGCACTGATGGATTTCCTCAACCCGAAGGTGCTGGGCGACGAGCCGTTCTTCCGCCAGCGCTACCGCCTGCCGATCGAGCGCTACGGCGACATGGCCTCCCTGCGCGACCTCAAGGGCCGGGTGGGGCCGTTCATCCTGCGCCGGCTCAAAACCGACAAATCGATCATTTCCGATCTGCCGGAAAAGGTGGAGCTGAGCGAATGGGTGGGCCTCAGCCCCGAGCAGCGCAAGCTCTACAACCGCACCGTGGAGGAGAGCCTCGATGCGATCGCCCGGGCGCCGCTGGGTCAGAAGCATGGCCAGGTGCTGGCCCTGCTCACCAAGCTCAAGCAGGTGTGCAACCACCCGGCCCTGCTGCTGGGCGAAAAGGCCAACGACGCGATTGCCGGCAACGGCGCCAGCGGCTTTGCCAGCCGCAGCGCCAAAGTGCAGCGCCTGGAGGAGATTCTCGAGGAGGTGATCGACGCGGGCGACCGGGCCCTGCTGTTCACCCAGTTCGCCGAGTGGGGGCAGCTGCTCAAGGCCCACTTGGAGCGCAAGTGGCGCCAGGAGGTGCCGTTCCTCTACGGCAGCACCAGCAAAACCGAACGTCAGGCGATGGTGGATCGCTTCCAGGAAGACCCACGCGGCCCCCAGCTGTTCCTGCTGTCGCTGAAGGCCGGCGGCGTGGGCCTCAACCTCACCCGCGCCAGTCACGTGTTCCACATCGACCGCTGGTGGAACCCGGCCGTGGAAAACCAGGCCACCGACCGCGCCTACCGCATCGGCCAGCAGAACCGGGTGTTGGTGCACAAGTTCATCACCAGCGGCTCGGTGGAGGAAAAAATCGACCTGATGATCCGCGAGAAGTCGAAACTGGCCAACGAGATCGTGGGCTCCGGCGAAGACTGGCTCGGCGGCATGGACGTGGGCCAGCTCAAGGAACTGGTGAGCCTCAGCGAGGAATGACCAACCCATGACCTTGCCAGGCCCGGAACGGTCGGAACTGCGTTGGAAGCAGCGCTTCGACAATCTGCAGCGCGCCCACCGGCGCTTGCTGTGGGCTCTGGACATGCTGCAGCAGGATCCAGAGAGCGAGCTGATCCGCATGGCCGTCATCAAGGCCTACGAGTTCACCTTCGAGCTGAGCTGGAAAACCCTGAAAGATTTTCTGGCCTACAACGGAATCGACGCCAAGCTCCCGCGTGAGGTGATTAAGCAGTCCTTCGCCACGGGACTGATCAGCGATGGACAGTTGTGGATCGACATGCTGGAGGAGCGCAATCTCATGGCACACACCTATGACGATGCCCGCGCGAAGGCAGCAGTGCATCTGATCCAAGAGCGCTACCTGGTCGGACTGGAGCAACTACATGGCCTACTCAGCAGCAAGCTGGAGCCAGCACCATGATCACAGCAACATCAGAAGTCGCTAGCACCCACGGGCTGCCTGAGCGCACAGTTGAGGAGATCCGTTGTTGCTTAGCTCAATTCCCACAGATCCAATGGGTGAAGCTCTATGGATCCCGCGCCATGGGTAACCATTGGGCAGGATCCGATATCGACCTGGCCTTCAGCAGCCCTGACGACTGCTCCGCCGCCTTCAAGGAAGCCCTTGATCTGCTGCCCACTCCTTATTTCTTCGATGTGACCCACTGGGAATCGCTGCGCTACGCACCCCTGCGCGAGCACATCGAGCGTGTCGGCATCCCCTTCCCATGACCCTCACCCCCAACAACGCGATCACCACCCAGCTCGGCAACGACGGCCTGGGGCAACAGCCCTGGTGGGTGGAGCAGTGGATGGAGTTGATCAACTCCTACCGCTTCAAGAAGCGCCTGGAGCGCGCCTGGGAGTACGCCCGCAGCGGCAACGTCACCTCGATCCGCTTTGAAGGGCGGCGGGTGCATGCCCGGGTGCAGGGCACCGATGAAGAGCCCTACAAGGTGAAGCTCTGGCTGGATGTGCTGAGCGACGACGACTGGAACTACGTGCTCGATGCGCTCACCCAGAAGGCGCGCTGGTCGGCCCAGTTGCTGGCGGGGGTGATGCCAGCCGACATCGAGCGGGCCTTTGCGGCCAGCGGCAAGCGCCTGTTCCCGTTCAAGTTGCAGGAGGTGCGCAGCGAATGCACCTGCCCCGACAAGGCCAACCCCTGCAAACACGTGAGTGCCGTGTTTTATCTGATGGGTGAGCGCTTCTCGGAGGATCCCTTCGTGCTGTTCCAGCTGCGGGGCCGCACCCGCAGCCAGTTGCTGGCCGATCTGGCGCAGCGGCGGCGCAAGGCCCTGGCCAAGCGGGCCGCTGCTTCAGCCGATGCGCTCCCGCAGCCCGACGCCATCGCCGCCCTGCGCCAGGCCCATCCCTCCATCAAAGATCCGAACCGCTGGTGGCGTTACGACGCGGCCCTCGATCCGGAACTGGTGGTGATCACCCCGGCCCTGGAGGGCGACACCGGCCTGGATGCGGCTGGTCTGCTGCCCCTGGCCGCCGATCCGCGCTTTCCCCAGGCCAACCACAACTTCATCGAGCACCTGCGCGAGCAGGGCCAGCGCCTGGCGGCCCAGGCCATGGCCACAGCGATGGGCAACGGCCAGGGCGACTCGGACAGCGGTTCATGACCGCAGCCACTCCCGAGGTCGTGGAGCCGCTGGCTCCCGCAGCGGCTCGGTGGCTCAGCGAACCCGCCATCAGCACCGCCAACCGGATCCTGGAGAGCCACCGCCTGGCCTTTGGGATCCCGCTGATCGCACCGCTGGCGGCCGATGCCACGCCTGAGCAGTGGGCCCAGGCCCTGTTTGCCAGCGACCGGGTGGTGATGGCCCACGACGGCAGCGATCCCGCCGGCGATCCTGGCCCACGGTTGATCTACGCCAATCGCGCAGCCCTACGGCTCTGGCGGCGCCCCTGGAATGAGCTGGTGGGCATGCCATCAAGCCTCACCGCCGAACCCACCGCGCGCCAGGAGCGAGCCCAGGCCCTGCTCCGCGCCCAGAGCCAGCAGGCCATCCGCAACTACAGCGGCATCCGCATCGACAGCCAGGGCCGCCGCTTCCGCATCGACGGCGCCCGGGTCTTCAGCCTGCGCAACCCAGCAGGCGAACCCTGCGGCCAGGCAGCCTGCTTCTCCCGCTGGCACTGGATCTGACCCGTGTTGGCCGGGATTCCGGCAGCGCTTCCTACAGTTCCACCAGCCGCATCGGACGTTGATGGGAGCCACTGCTGCGGGAACCTCGGCTGTTGCGGGAACCACGGCAGCCAGCCCCCGCCTTTCGCTGCAATGCGAGGCGATCGGGCCTGACACCACCACGATCCGCTCGCTCGACTGGGACCGCAGCCGCTTCGACATCGAGTTCGGCCTGCGCAACGGCACCAC